>JAFQGN010000043.1 GCA_017398245.1 Clostridia bacterium
GCGCTTGAAAAGGATACCATGCTGGATATCCCCGCGCTCATTGGCGAAAAGCAGAAGAGCGAGGCAGCGGCGGCAGAGGCGGAAAAAGAACCGGGACCGGCCAAAACCGTGCTGGAAATGACGGTAACGGAAAAGCTGAACAAGGCAAAGGAGCTCTCTGCAAAGCAGGAAGAACAGAAAAAGGAAGACGATCTCTTCTTTGCCAGTCTGCGAACGACTTCTCTGCCAAACGCGATGCCTGGCGAGCCGATCCGGCACAGCGCGCACGTAAAGGAAAGCGGGAAGAGTGTCTCTCTTGCCGATATGCTGCGCTCTGCTTCTTCCGCCAACAATACCGAACGTCCGAAGCCCGCTGATAACCAAGAAAAAACAGCGCCGAGCAAAGCAACCGAGTCGCATAATTCCGTTACGATGACAGCCGAACCGATAAAGCCCGCTCCAAAGGCTGAGGATATCGAACAGATCAGCATGCGGCAGATCGAAAGCGCTGCGCCGGATGCAAAACCGAAGGTGGAATACCGCATCATCGGCGTTGCTATGCGCACATATCTTTTGCTCGAAGCGGACGATTCGCTGATCTTGATCGATCAGCATGCCGCGCACGAACGCATTCTGTTTGAACAGTACAAATCCCGGCTCGATCTGGGTACGGCCAGCCAACAGCTGCTCGCACCGATTTTGATGAGCGTTACTCCCAAGGAGATCGCGCTGATCGAAGAAAATGAAGATGCGATCCGGGATGCCGGATACGATGTAAGCCTCTTTGGCGAACGAGAAGTACGTATCAGCGCCGTGCCGTACATCCTGGGCAAGGCGGATATGAAGCTGATGCTCGGCGAAATGCTGGAAACCCTATCGGATCTGCGCGGGGCGCAGCTCGAGCGCAGGATGCAGGCAGTGATCAAGCTCTCCTGCCGCAAGGCAATCAAAGGCGGAGACAGCCTGACCAATGCCGAAATCGAATCGCTTGTGGAAGAAATGCTCGCCAGCGGCGCGCCGCCGACCTGTCCGCATGGCCGCCCGGTGGCGCGGGTGATCACCCGAAGCGAACTGGAGAAGATGTTTTGGAGAACGTAAAACAACCGCTGATCGTCATCACCGGGCCGACTGCATCCGGGAAAACTGCCGTTTCGATCGAACTGTGCAAAAGAATCGGTGGCGAGATCATTTCGGCCGACAGTATGCAGCTCTATCGGGGCATGGATATCGGCACGGCCAAGCCCGATCTGCAGGAGCGTCAGGGGATCCGGCACCATATGATAGATGTCCTTGAGCCGGACGGCTATGCTACAGCATCACAGTATGGCCAGATGGCAAAGCAGACCATTTGCGATATCGTGCAAAGAGGTATATTTCCAGTTGTCTGCGGCGGCACCGGCCTGTATATCGACGCGCTGACTAGGCCGATGAAGTTTTCTGCTCCTGGCGACGAAAGCATGCGCGAAGAGCTCAAGGCGATCGCCGCAAAGCCGGATGGCAGAAAAGAATTGCACGGTATTTTAGCGCAATGCGATCCTGCCGCAGCGGAAAAACTGCATGAAAACGACGTCCGCCGCGTGGTACGCGCCATAGAAAGCTATCGGCTCACCGGGAAAACACAGGCGGAACTGGCTGAGGATGACGCAGGGCGTGAGGGCGATTATCGCGAGATCCTGTTTGCACCGGATTGGCCGCGCGATGTGCTGTACAGCCGGATCAACATGAGAGTCGACGCAATGATCCGTGCCGGGCTCATCGATGAAGTAAAGAGCCTCTTGACAAAGGGCCTTGCGCCGGACAGCACTGCGATGCAGGCGATCGGCTACAAGGAGATCGTGCAGGCGCTCAACAGCCGCTGCACTATGGATGCAGCAATCGACAACATTAAGCAGGCGTCCAGAAACTATGCCAAACGACAGCTCACTTGGCTTCGGCGCGATGGCCGTGTGCGCTTTATCTCTGCACAGGATAAAACACCTGCGCAGTTTGCAGAAGAAATGATCGGCATATGCCGGAAAGAGGGAATTCTTCCATGAATATAGAACAGAAGATCGCACAGGCGGAGGTACAGCTGCAGGATACATTCCGCAGGATCGATGAGATCGAGTTGCTTAATACGCAGAAGATCCTGAGCGCATTCCGCGAAGAAAGGATCTCTTACAGGCATTTTGCGCCGAGCACCGGCTATGGCTACGACGATATCGGCCGCGATACGCTTGCTCGCATTTATGCCGCCGTGTTCGGCACAGAAAGCGCGCTGGTTCGTCCGCAGATCGCATCCGGCACGCATGCCCTTGCTTTGGCGATGCAGGGGGTGCTGCGGCCCGGAGACGTGCTCCTGTGCGCGTCCGGCAGGCCGTATGACACGCTGGAAGAAGTCATCGGTCTCTCCGGAGAGCCGGGACACGGCTCGCTCATGGAATACGGAGTGGAATACCGCGAATGTCCGCTGACCGAAGACGGCGAGATCGATCTGGAGAAGGTCGTTTCCATGATCGATGAATGCGTGCGCCTTGTACATATCCAGCGCTCCCGCGGTTATGCGTGGCGTCCGGCGCTCACGGTCGATCAGATCAACCGCGCTATCGATGCAGTGCATGCGGCGTCGGATAGGGCAGTTGTTATGGTGGATAATTGCTACGGCGAATTCTGCCAGACGGAAGAACCCCGTGCCGACCTTCTGGCCGGCTCTCTGATCAAGAATCCCGGCGGCGGTATTGCGCCCACCGGCGGTTACATTGCCGGTAGGAGCGATCTGGTCGATCTGGTCGCATATCGCATGACTTCGCCCGGCATCGGCGCAGAAGTCGGCTCCTATGCCGCCAGCTATCAGCCTTTCTATCAGGGGCTGTTCCTCGCGCCGCACGTCACTGCGCAGGCGATCAAGACCTCAGCGCTGGCCGCGAAGCTGTTTTCGGATATGGGCTATGCCGTTGAACCGGCATATGATGCCCAGAGGAACGACATCATTCAGGCTATACGCTTTGAAGATTCGGACAAGCTGATCGCCTTCGTGCGTGCGATCCAGGCCGTTTCTCCGGTCGACAGCAATGTTGTGCCCGTGGCATGGAGCATGCCCGGGTATCAGGATCCGGTCATCATGGCTGCGGGAACCTTCGTAGCCGGCGCATCCATAGAAC
>JAFQGN010000044.1 GCA_017398245.1 Clostridia bacterium
CTGGAGACTCCGATCGGCGAGGAAGAGGACAGCCATCTGGGCGATTTTATTGCCGACGACGATACCCCCGCCCCGGCAGACGCCGCCGCCTTTACCATGGTAAAGGAGCAGCTGCTCAGCGTGCTTTCCACCCTCACCCCCCGCGAGGAAAAGGTGCTGAAGCTGCGCTTCGGTCTGGAAGACGGCCGCGCGCGCACGCTGGAAGAGGTGGGCAAGTACTTTAACGTTACGCGCGAGCGCATCAGGCAGATCGAAGCCAAGGCCCTGCGCAAGCTGCGCCACCCCAGCCGTTCCCGCAAGCTGAAGGATTCTCTGGACTGATATGATCTTTGACCCGAATTCCATCCTTTTGGATGAAAGACTGCGCACCGTTGCGGACATGATCCCCAACGGTGCTCGTTTTGCCGATATCGGCTGTGATCACGGGTATCTGAGCGCATGGCTCCTGCGGGAGGGGCGCGTTTCGGATTGCCAGCTGTGCGATATCAGCTCCCCTTCGCTGGACAAGGCGCGCAGGCTGATGAAGGCGCTGGGGCTGGAGGGCAAGGTGCGCTTCGGCGTGGGCGACGGCGCAAAGGCGCTGGTCGGCCCGGTGGACTGCGCAGTCATTGCCGGAATGGGCAGCGCGACGATCATGCACATCATAGAGCAGGGGCGCAAAGAGTTCGGCGATGCGCGGCTGATTCTGCAGCCGAATGTGGACGCGCCGGAGCTGCGCGCGTTTTTGATGCAAAACGGGTATCGGATCGCAGACGAGCGCATTGCAAGGGCGGGCGGCAGGCATTATGTCATTTTGGCCGTGGAGCCCGGCGAGGCGGAGTACTCCCCCATGGAGCTCATGTGCGGGCCGATCCTTTTGCAGCGTGGCGGAGAAGCGTTTATCTCGTTTGCGGATTTTCGCATCAGAGTGGCGCAGAAGGCGCTCAGGGGCGCGCAGGGCGGCGACGGCAGCCGCGCGGCGGAGCTTGAGCTGGAAATCCAAATGTGGAGCGAAGCGAAAACGCGCGCCTTGGTTTACAAGACGACGGATATTTGATATAATATAAGGTACTCTATTTGCGGCGCTTTTGCCGCTGAGCTTTATGCCAGAACGCGCCGTGCGGCGCTTAAGGAGGATAACAATGCAGCTGGAAAAATTGTGGAATTATTCGCAGATCGACATGGAAGCCGAGCGCTTCAAGAATGAGATGCAGAAGGCGCCCAACCGCCTGAAGCTGCTCAAGCTGCGCAATTTCCTGGTCGAACAGCAGAACAATATGAAGCGCATCGAGGCGGAAGTGGCTTCGATGGCCGAGCGCATGGAAGCCCTGCGCGGCGAGATCGCCAAGCTGGATGGCACCATGGCCGAGCTGCAGAAGGAGATCGCCGAGGCGCAGGACGATTCCATCGCCGAGCTGGAGGGCCTGATCGAAGAGGCGCAGAAGCTGATGGGCCTGCTGGGCAAGTACGAGCAGGAACTGCAGAAGATGCGCAAGGACGCCGAGACCCGCGATCGCCAGCAGAAGGACATTCGCATCCGCGCGGCAAAGAGCAAGGCCGAGTACGACCAGCTGAAGGTGGTATACGACGCCGAGTTCAAGCGCGACAGCGAAAAGCTGGAGCAGCTCAAGGCGAACGTCGAGGCGGCTTCCAAGGACATCGAGCCCGAGTTGCTGGCAAAATACAAGGAGATCCGCCAGCAGAGCATGCCGCCGGTGGCCAAGCTGATCGGCAGCCAGTGCATGGGCTGCAATATGGGCCTGCCGAGCGCCATCTCCCGCCGCATCGCCGAGGGCAGCGAGCTTGTGCAGTGCGACAACTGCGGCCGCATCCTGTACATTCCCAAGGAAGACTAAAAAACACGAAAAAGAACGGCCGCCGGCAAAACCGGCGGCTGTTTTGTTTTCATTTAGCTTGGAACAGATCTTCAAGATACGTATAGGGGACGAATTCGCCGTGCGCGATCATTGCGCGCAACGTTTCGGGCGAAGCCCACATGGCGGCGGAAGTTTCGCCGGGCTGCAGACGGATCTGCGAAATTTTCGCACTGCACGGAAAGAGCCAGACATCGTAAAATACGCTGCCCTTTCCATTGGACATGGGCCATGGATAGGAGCAAAAGAGCGAGGCGGAGGCTAAGTCAATATCGATCCCCAGTTCTTCTTTGGTTTCACGCGCGGCAGCCTGCAGGCTGCTTTCGCCGGAGATGACGCTGCCGCTCGTCGTTTCCCAGATTCCGGGCAAAGCATCGGACTGCGGCGCGCGCTGGGAAATGAGGTATTCTCCCCTGCCGCTGCGCAGCCAGACGCTAACGGCGCGGTGGTATTCGCCGGGGAGCATGGCGCCGCCGGCGTCGATCACCTTGCCAGTCGGCCTGCCGTGTTCGTCCACGATATCCCAGCGCTCGTTCATGCGGCCCGCCTCTTCTTTTTTACCACGACGGAGGCGAGCACGATGGCGACGAGGGCCGCGCCCAGCCAGATGCCCGGCAGCGGGCTGAAGCCGTAGCTTTCCAGTACTCGGCCGAGGACATAGGTGCTGATTGCCGCGCCGGCATAGGAGGCGAAATCAAATACGCCGATGATGGAGGCGACCATGTTGCGCTCGGTATACTGCATGGGGATGAAGCTCATGAGGATGGTGTTGTTCGCATAAGCGAGGCCGGAGATGAGCGCCATCATGCCGATGAGGAACAGGCTCGCGCTGCCCAGCATCAGGCCGGCTGCGATCGCGGCAATGCCGACAAAGATGCCGATAAGCGTTTTATACGGGTTCGTGCCGCCTTTGCCCAGGAGCATTTTCGAGACGATGATGCCTACCAGATTGGCCGAGGGCAAAACGCACGCCAGAAGGAAGGGCGAGACGGAGCCGATGCCGTCCATCTGCGAGATCAGAAGCGGAGTCCAATAGGCCGCGCCCTCTTTGATCAGGCCGTGCAGCATGCACACGCCGATCATCCACGTCAGCTTTTCTTCCACAAGGAAGCGGAAGGTGCCGACGATGCTCGTTTTGTTTTTGCGGTCTTCCGTCAGACCGAATTCCGCCTTTTGGGAGATAGCAAGCCATGCGATGGCCATAAGCACAGCCGCGCCGACGGGCAGAAGGAAATACCAGCGTACCGCCGCACCGTTGAGGCACTGGCCAAGCAGGCCCCAGCTGACGATATAGGCCGCGGGCATGGCCAGAGATATGCCCATGGAATAGGTCGCGCGCTTTTCGGCAGGGATATTCTGCGCCAGAACGCGGATGATGGTGGACCAGAACATGGACTGGAACACGCCGTTCAGGCCCCAGAGCGCAAGCATCGAGCCCAAGCCGGCGGCGAAGCTCATGCCCAGATTACACAGCATTGTGCCCGCGAGCGCGAGCAGGATGAACCGGTTGGCCTGCACCTTATCGCCGATATAGCCGTTGACCAGCTGGCCGCAGGCATAAATGGCATAAAACACCGCGCCGACGATGCCCAGATGCTCGGCAGAAAGGCCGCGCTCAAGCGTGATGGCGCTCATGGCCGAGGAGAAATTCACGCGGCAGAGGTAGGCCGTGAGATAGGTGAACCAGCAGCACAGGAAGATCCAGCGGATCGATATCGTCTTTTTCGTCATGTTCCCTTCCCCGCTTCCTTTGGTAGTGTTTTTTTATTATAGTCCTGCGCGCGCTTCCTGCCAGCGCCGCTGCGTTAAAAGAACGCCCCGGCCAAAATTGCCGGAGCGTTCTTTTCTTTATAGATAATCGTGCAGCCACTGGGAGACGATCTGCGCGTCTCCTTCGGCCATGAACGGGTGCTCGCTGTGCTCAGCCACGCGAACCTCGCAGCCGAAGCGATCGGCAAACGAGCGGATGACCTGCATGGACTGGAGATCGTCCTTTGCGCCATAGAGGATATGCGTGGGCGCGCTCCATTTTTGAATGGGATGCGCGAGCACGTACTGGAAGTATTTCCACGAGAGGACGTCGACGGGCGTGTCGATCTCCTGTTCCGCGGCAAGGCGTTCTTCCGTAACGCCGAACCAGAGGAACATCTGGCGGATGAGGTATTCCATATCCAGAACGGGCGACTGGAAGAGGCAGTTTCGGATCGGCCTATCGGCATAGGCGTGCAGGCTGAAGAACGCGCCAAGACTGCAGGCGTAGAGCGAGACTTCCTTCCAGCGTTCAAACACGTAATCGGCCACGATGTTCAGATCGCGCACGCCGTTCCAGATATCGCAGCGGCGCGGATCGTCCTTGCGCTCACCGTGCTGGGGAAGATCGAAGCTGATCGTCTGATAGCCCCTCTGCGCTGCGATCTGCGCAAGTCCTTCGGCCGATTCCTTAGAGGACATTTTTCCGTGTACGCAAAGGTACACTTTTTCGGAAGGCGGGCCCCAGACAAGCGCGGGGATGCCCTGAATTTCTATGCGTTCGGGTTTCATTGGTTTTTCTCCTGTTCAGGCGTTTTTCATATTGCGGGTGCAGGCGAGGGCGATCAGCGCGCCGGCGACGCCGCCGACGACTTTAGCCGCAAGAAGCGGGATGACCGTGGTCTGATCCACGCCGAAAGCAAAGCCCATATGCGCCGCGAGCGCAGACGCCGCGCAGACCAGATAGGCGGAATTGACGATCTTGCCGCGCTTGTCCATATCCTTGATCATGGCCACGGCCGGAGTGACCGAAACGATGCCCATGAGCAATCCGGTGATGGCCGCACTGTTCATGCCGGTCTTTTCGCCAATGGCGGAAAGCGGCTTTTTCAGCGCGCGCTGCAGGAGCTCGGCCACGGTAAGGCTGCCGAGCATGACGACGCCGATGGACGAGACGACCGCCATGGCTTCTTCAATGGGCGCAAGGCCGGGGATGACGGAAAAGCCGGTCATATACGTGACCGCGCCGCAGATGAGGCCGACGGTGGTGAGCACATTGATGATGGCGGCGAAGACGGAGAAGCCCTTGACCGTGCCTTCCGGGAACTTCGCAAGGCCGACCATGAGCAGCACGGAGAGCAGCAGAACGGGAAGGCTCTGCACGATCAGCGCACCGAAGCTCACGCCGCACGCAAGGCCGCCCACGAGCAGCGCGACGGGCATGGCGCACAGGCCCAGAAGGATTCCTCTGGCAAAGAGGGGCTTGTCCTCCTTGCCCATCATGCCCATGCCGACGGGCACGGTGAAGGTGATGGTACAGCCGAGGATGGCCGAGACGATGATGCCGGCGTATTTGCCGATGGCCGGGGAATCGGCCAGTTCCACCGCGAGCTGGTAGCCGCCCATATCGATGGCGAGCAGGCCGCCGAGCATGCCCGGATCGAGCCCGATTGTATGCCAGAGCGGAACGACCGCCTTTTCGAGGCCCATGGAGAGCAGAGGCGTGAGGCAGATGATGCCGACCATGGAAAGCGCGGTCGCCCCGAGCAGATGGAAGCCCTGCTCAAAGCGGTTGCCCAAGCCGAGTTTATTGCCAAAGAGCCTGTCCAGACCGCCGATGACGGCGCCGACAGCCATGATCCACATGATGACCTGATCCATATTCCCCATCCTTTGTGCGCATGATCGTTTCCGCAATATGGTAGCATGCGTGCGGCGGCGTGGTCAAGCGCGTTATTGTTTGGTTTTCGTCATTTCGCCTTTCGTTCTTTGTCAGTATTCCTTAACAGAGCGGCAGGAATGTGTTACAATAGCAGCAGGGAATTCTGATCAGAAAGGAATTCGGACTATGTGCAATATCATTCTGGAAAACGATCATTTCCGGCTGGAGATAGCGCCCGACAGCAGGCCGCTGAGCCTGCAGGTGAAGGCGACGGGCGAAGAGACCCTTATGCAGGGAGAAGAGGTCTCTCTGTTTTCCGTTACGCAGGAGAGGCCGTTCAACAACGAAGTAAAACTGGCCCACCCGAACAAGCGCACCACGTTCCAATCCAACCGCGTGCGCCTGGATGGAGACAAGCTGATCGTCGGGTTTGAGATCACTCCGTTTGAGGCGGTGATCGCCGTGCGCGTGGAGCCAAAGTACATCGCTTTCACGCTGGACAGCTTTATTGTACACCCGACCGACTACGAGGGACTGGCCATGTCTCCCCCGCCGGTCGCCGAGCTGCGCATGATCCAGCTGCCGGTGAAGAACAGGCAGAACTTTGGCGAATGGCTGAACGTGTGCTGGGACGAGAGCGCGGCGGTGAACGTGCTGGCCACGTCCCCCTATGCCAATATCGATTCGCAGCGCAGAAAGGGCTGGCGCATCATGAGCGCGGACGCCATGCGCGGGATCAAGCTGGAGGGCTGCGGCGCGGCGATCATCGCGTGCGAAAGCGACAAGCTGATGGGCTGCATCGCGCAGCTGGAGAAGGATTTCGGGCTGCCCAAGGGCGTGGAAAGCCGCAGGCATCCTCTGATCAACGCATCGGCGTACCATTCCGGAAATATCACGCCCGAAAACATCGACGAGCACATCCGCTATGCTAAAATGGGCGGGTTCCGCATGATGCTGGTGTACTACACCTCCATTTTCAAGGAATCCGGCTCGTATAATCTGAACGGAAATTACGATTACCGGGACGAATACCCCGAAGGGATCGAAAGCCTGCGCAAAATGCTGGAGAAGATCAAGGCGGCGGGGATCACGCCGGGCATTCATTTCCTGCACACGCATATCGGTCTCAAGAGCCGGTATGTCACGCCCGTGGCCGATCACCGGCTGAATCTGACGAGGCATTTTACGCTGGCAAAGCCGCTGGGCACAGACGATACGACCGTTTATGTCGAGCAGAACCCCGAAGGCTGCGTGATGGACGAGCGCTGCCGCATCCTGTTCTTTGGCGGCGAGTTGATCCGCTACGAAGCCTATACGACTGAGCGCCCCTTCTGCTTCACCGGCTGCGAGCGCGGACACAGGGAGACGAGAATCGTCGAGCACCCAATGGGACAGATCGGCGGCATTCTGGACGTGAGCGAATTCGGCGCGGGCAGCGTGTATGTGGACCAGAATTCCAGTTTGCAGGAGGAAGTGGGCGAAAAGATCGCGGCGGCGTACAACGCCGGGTTTGAATTTGTCTACTTTGACGGCAGCGAGGGCACGAACGCGCCGTTTGCGTTCCATGTGCCCAATGCGCAGTACCGTGTGTACAAGCTGTTTGACCGCGCGCCGCTGTATTGCGAAGGCGCGGCAAAGGCGCATTTTTCGTGGCATTTCCTTTCGGGCGGAAACGCGTTCGACGTTTTCCCGCCGCCTGTTTTCAAGGAGAAGATCGCGCAGTTCCCGGCGGAAGAGGCCCCGCGCATGCGGCAGGATTTCACCCGCCTGAACTTTGGCTGGTGGGGCTACTGGGCGCCCGGCACGCAGCCGGATATGATCGAATACGGCACGAGCCGCGCAGCCGCGTGGGACTGCCCTGTGACCATCACGACGACGCTGGAAAAATACCGCGCGCACCCGCGCACGCCGGATAATCTGGAAGTAATGCGCAGGTGGGAAGACGTGCGGGCGAAGGATTGGCTCACGCCGGAGCAGAAGGAGATGCTCAAGAATCTTGAGCAGGAGCACATTCTGCTGATCAACGAGGAGAAGGAGTACGAGCTGCTCCCCTATGCGCAGGCGCAGACATGCGAACATGTGCGCGCGTTCGTATTTGAGCGCGGCGGGAATGCGTGCGCCGTGTACTGGCACGAATCCGGCGAAGGCATGCTGCGGATCGAGCTAGAGGGAAATGTTTGGCTGAAGGACGAGCTTTATGGCGAGGAGCTCCCGGTTCAAGCGGACGGCGGCGCGATCCTGCTGCCGATCTCTTCGCGGAGGTATCTGATCTGCAGCTGCAGCAAGGAACAGCTGGCGGACGCGCTGGCCAAGGCCGAACTGATCTGAGCGAAGACTATGAAAAACCACCCCTGCGCCCGATAGGCGCGGGGGTGGTTTGCGTTTTGGGGATCGATCGCGCGCGATATTGCGTCCGCTCAGAGTATTGCCAATTGGCAGGCCGAAAAAAGGCGATGTCAGCAGGGCTCGGATCTTGCTTGCTTTTGGCATAATCACGAAAGGCGCTGTCCGCAGGATTCCGATCTTACATTTGGCGCGGACTGCGAACGGCGCGCGCCGTCTATTGTTCCGCGGAATGATTTCTGCCTTATTTCACGTCGTTTTCATCAAAGGGGTCGCCGCATTCGGGGCAGAAGCGCGGGGCTTTGGTGGGATCGGCGGGCTTCCAGCCGCATTTATCGCACTGGTAGACCGGCGCGCCTGCGGGCCTCTTCGCACCGCATTCCGCGCAGAATTTGCCCTTGTTGACCGCGCCGCAGGTGCAGGTCCAGCCTTCGTCCGCAGGCTTTTTGGCGCCGCACTCGGGACAGAACTTGCCGGTGGCCTCTGCGCCGCAGGAGGGGCACTTCCAGCCGCCTGCCGGCTTGGGCTCGGGCTTTTTCGCGCCGCATTCCGGACAGAACTTGCCGGTGGCCGTCGCGCCGCAGGAGCACTTCCACGCGTTGGGATTCGGCTGCTGGGCCGCCTGCTGCTGTTGCTGCTGGCCCATCTGGAAGAGCTGGCTTGCGTTCATGCCGCCGTTCATAGCGGCCATGTTCATGCCCATGAAGCCGGTCATCGCGCCGCCTTCGTTCTTTGCAGCATCCTGCATGGCCTGCGCCTGCGCGCCCACCATGTGCGCCGCCGCCATATTCGCGTTGCGGAAGACGGCGTTGCGCTGCAGTTCCTTGACCATTGCTTCGTCTTCCGGATTGGGAGTGACGGAACTCACGCCGAAGGAGACGATCTCGATACCGCGCAGGTCGGTCCACTTGGCGGAAAGCACTTCGTTGAGCGCATCGGCGATTTCCAGCGCATGGCCCGGCAGCGCGCTGTAGCGGATGCCCTTTTCGCCGATCTTGGCGAATGCGGGCTGAAGAGCAGTCAGCAGCTCGGTACGCATCTGGCCTTCGAGCTGGTCGCGGGTATAATCGCCGGTGACATTGCCGCAGACGTTGACATAGAACGCCATGGGGTTGACGATGCGGTAGCTGTACTCGCCGAAGCAGCGGATGCCCACATCGATATCCAGACCGATGTTCTGATCCACCACGCGGAAAGGAATGGCCGTGGGCGTGCCGTACTTATTGCCGGTGAGCTCTTTAGTGTTGAAATAGTACACACGCTGATCCTTGCCCGCCTGACCGCCGAAGGAGAAGCGATCGAAGGTGGTTTTGAGGATGTTCATGAGCTTATCGGTATTGAAATCGCCATAGAGCAGCGTGGGTTCGCCGTTCAGCTCGAACTTATATTCGCCGGGCTCGGCGCAGAAATCGACGATTTTGCCCTGCTCGACGATCATCATGCACTGGCCTTCGTTGACCACGATGACGGAGCCGTCGGAAATGACGTTATCGTCTTCGGTACGGCTGCCGCCGAAGCGGCCGTTGACGCGCTTCATTGCCTTGGTCGCCAGCACGTTGACCGGCATGGAATCGCAGTAGAAGTATTCTCTCCACTGGCTGGCAAGAGTGCCGCCCAGTGCGTTCAGACCCGCAGAAATCAGACCCATGGTGTATCCTCCTATATGTAAATGGTTTTTATGGTGAGATCATCGCCGCGCGGGGAGCTTGGTTTTCCCGCAAAGCGCAGCGCTTATTTCTTGTCGGTTTCGATCTTACGGCGGTTGGTCGTTTCGTAGAGGAATCTGTCGTAGCGGATGCCAAGGTGGAAGGAGCCGGGCTTTACATACTCTTCGGCTGCATGCTGGCTGGCCGCCTGCTTGAGCTGGCCCAGCAGCGCGCCTACCACGCCGAACGCGGCAACGAGGGCGACGATCGCCGCGATCAGCGCCGTGCCGCTTTCGAGATTGCCCATGAAGTACATCACAAGCGACGCAAGGCCCATAACGCCCGCAAACACGCCCGCACCGATGCCGAACGCCTTTTTGGTGTTGGCGGGCACGTCGCACGTCAGTTTGCCGGTCTGGCCGTTGATGGCGAAG
>JAFQGN010000045.1 GCA_017398245.1 Clostridia bacterium
CGGCAGAAACGTCATGTCCGTGGTAATCGAAAACGATTTCAAGGACGCCGCCATTGAACTTGTAAAGAACGATCTGCCCCTTGACCAGCTGGACGCGGACGACGTGCTTCACGCTATCCGCGAGGCGGGCATCGTGGGCATGGGCGGCGCGGCGTTCCCCGGCAACATCAAGGCGCTGGGCGCGCTGGGCAAGGTGGACACGCTGATCGCCAACGCCTGCGAATGCGAGCCCTATATCACCGCCGATGATTCCCTCCTGCGCACCGAGCCCGACCACGTGCTCGAGGGCATGGAGATCCTCCGGCACATCCTCAAGCCCGCGCGCGTCTGCCTCGCGGTCGAGGACAACAAGACGGAAGCCATCGCCAAGGTCCGCTCCGTTTTGAAGGATTATCCCGGCATCGAGCTGAGCGTTCTGCCCACTATGTACCCTCAGGGCTCGGAAAAGCAGCTTATCCAGGCGCTCACCGGGCGCGAAGTCGCCCCCGGCCAGCTGCCTGCCAGCGCGGGCTGCGCCGTGTTCAACGTGGCCACCTTCGCTTCCATCTATCGCGCCGTGCGGCTCGGCCTTCCGCTCACGCAGAGGATCGTCACCGTTTCGGGCGAGGCCATCTCCCAGCCGCAGAACTTTATCGTGCGCATCGGCACCTCCTTCCACGATCTCATCGAGACCGCCGGCGGCCTGCACGATAAGACCGAGCGCGTCATCAGCGGCGGCCCGATGATGGGCGTCGCGCAGAGCGATCTGAGCGTGCCGATCGTCAAGGCCACCAACTCCGTCCTCTGCCTTCTCAAGGATGAAAACGGCGCGGCGGAAAACCCCGTGTGCCTGCGCTGCGGAAAATGCGTGGCCGTGTGCCCGATGAAGCTGCAGCCGCTGTACATGTACCGCTATGCGCTCGCGGGCGATGTCAAAAGGCTCGAAAAGCTGAACAATCTCGATTGTATCGAATGCGGCAGCTGCGCCTTTACCTGCCCCGGCAAACTCCCCCTGGTGGAAACCTTCCGCAAGGGCAAACAAATGCTACGGGAGGCGAATAAAAAATGAAACTGACCGTCGCTTCTTCCCCGCATATCCGCGGTGATTTCCGCACCAGCCGTCTGATGCTGGATGTCGTCATCGCCCTGCTGCCTGCGCTGGCTGTGGGCGTGTGGAAATTCGGCGCGCAGGCCCTGTTGGTCGCTTTGGTCAGCATCGCCGCAGCCGTTGCGGCCGAATTCCTGTTCAACCTTGTCTTCCGCCGCAGGCAGACCATTCAGGATTGCTCCGCCATCGTCACCGGCCTGCTTCTGGCCATGACTCTGCCCGCCTCCGTGCCGCTCTGGCAGGCGGCTGTGGGCAGCGCGTTCGCCATTATCTTCGTCAAGGGCCTGTGCGGCGGCCTTGGACAGAACATCTTCAACCCGGCCCTTTCCGGCCGCGCCCTGATGATGATCCTCTGGCCCGTCTCGCTCACCCGCTTTGCGGTGGACGGCGTCTCCTCCGCCACCCCGCTGCACCACATGGTCATGCCCGCTCTGCCGGAGGAAAGCCTTCTCGACATGCTGCTTGGCAACTGCCCCGGCTGCATCGGCGAGATCTCCGCGCTGGCTCTGCTTGCAGGCGGCGCCTATCTGGTCTGGCGCAAGGTCATCTCCGCGCGCATCCCGCTTGCGTATCTGGGAACCGTCGCCGTGGTGACCCTTATTTTCTCCAAGACAGGCTCCCCGGTGGAATGGATGCTTTACAGCCTGCTGGGCGGCGGCGTGATGCTCGGCGCCATCTTCATGGCAACCGACTATGCCACCTCTCCCGTCACGCCGAACGGCCAGATCCTCTACGGCGTCGGCTGCGGCGTGCTGACTGTGCTCTTCCGCTATTTCGGCCTCTATCCCGAGGGCGTGACCTACGCCATCCTGCTCATGAACGCCCTCGTCTGGACCATCGACCGCTGCACCGCGCCCAGGCGCTTCGGTGTGAAGAAAGGAGGCAAGGCCTGATGAATAAGTCTATTCTCATTCCCGTTCTGGCCCTGCTTCTGGCCGCAGCCGTGCTCTTTGGCGCGAACGCTGGCCTTTCCGCCGTGCGCGCGGAAAACATGCAGGCCGAGCACGTTTCCACCATGCTCAAGCTCCTGCCCGGCAGCGAGAATTTCGTCCTCGAGCCCTATACCGGCGAGGATGCGAACATCCGCAGCGTGCATAAGGCTGAAAACGGCTATGTCATCGAAGCGGCGACCGCCGGCTATGCGGGCGAGATCGTCATGCTCGTGGGCGTGAACAACGACGGCCACGTCACCGGCCTGCAGGTGCGCGATATGGAAGAAACCTACGGCCTGGGCATGAACGGCATGTTCGATCACGTCTTCCTCGCGCAGTTCCTGAACACTTCCGGCGAAGCCGAAGTGGGTACGAATGTGGACGCCATCACCGGCGCGACCGTCACCTCCAAGGCCATCACGCGCGGCGTCAATTCCGCCATCGCCGTGGTGACCGGAGCCGACGCGGCCTCGAGCGCCACCACTTGGGGAGGTTGATCTGCCATGAAAACGAAGACCTATCTTCTCAACACCGTGCTGATCGTCGTTCTGGCGCTTGCGCTGCTGGCCATGGTGCTTGTGCGCACATTCCTGCCCGGCGCGATGATCCCCCAGGCCAATATCCCGAACCTCGTTCTCCTCTCTCTGGTCGCGCTGGTGGTCGAACATTATATCCATCCCGGCTCCAAGCGCTGCTATGTGTGCATCCCGGTGTTCTCCGCGCTGGCGTTCGCGCTGCTGCCCTATGTCGCAGGCTATGCGCCGCTTGCTGAACTATGGAAGATCGCCCTGTCCGGCTGCGTCGTGTTCACAGCCTGCACATGGCTCTTCACCGCCATGGTGGATCGCCTCTCCTCCGGCCCGGCGTACAAAGCCGCGCCGCTGATGAGCGCTGTGAGCCTGTATTTCGCCGCGCAGATCCTCTCCGGCATGCTCTTGTAACGCAAAAACACCCTCCGAACCTTTTCAAGGCCCGGAGGGTGTTTTTTACTGCCCGGAACTAACTCCTGCATCAAACAGCATATTTCGCACATGAAAACGCCGAGCCTCCTCAGGCCCGGCGTTCTTTTTTATCTGTTCGGCAGCGCCCTTTCCCCCGCCTCCAGCACGATGGGCCTCAGCCTTTCCGGAGTCCATTCGTCCCCCAGAGCGCGCAGCGCATCGTACACAAAGGGCATGTCGGCGTCAGTCGGTTCCATCGCAGCCAGCGCGCAGATCAGCAGCTTCTTCAGAGCGCGGATCTCGCTCTGCGCCGCGTACAGATCCTGCATGTCGTAATCCGCGTTCCGTCCGCAAGGGTTCTTGCACACCGCGCAATCCGGCGCAAGCCGCGCCTTCTCCGCGCGCACCACATCGATTTGCCGCAGAATATCCCCCTGCGCACGCCGGCCAAGCAGCGCGAGCGCCTCCCGCACAGTTTTGTCCGTCTGCGCGTCCGCCTTCCACACGTTGCCCGTGGCCGTATTCGCCAGCCCGATCAGGCTGCCAATCAATTCGTCTCTGCCCTGCATCAGTCCAAGATCCTCCCGTCGGTCGAGATCGTGACCACCTGCCACGGGATGAACTTCCCGCTGGCCTGCAGCGCCTTCTTCGCCGCAAATTCGATTCCGCCGCAGCAGGGCACCTCCATGCGCACGATAGTCAGGCTCTTGATCTCATTATTGGCA
>JAFQGN010000046.1 GCA_017398245.1 Clostridia bacterium
AGAACCCAATTTGGTGTATACAGAAAACAGCCGCAGGTGTGAAATAGCACCGGCGGCTGTTGACATATAAACGGCGTTATTTGTCTGAGTGCTGACTGCTGCAGAGCATCACGAAAGAAGCGGATACGAAAGAGGCATTACTATTAAATGGTTTCTTTCAGGAGAGCGCGAGACCCCCTTTCTTTTTCAAAAGAAAGGGGGTCTCGCATAAATCGGTTCAAATCTCGATTGTCGGCTTCACAGCGGCGGTGTTCTGCCGCACGTCGCTTCGGCGCATGTACACATTCAGCACAATGCCGATGCCGACGTAGTTCGCCAGCATGTTGGAGCCGCCGTAGCTGATGAACGGCAGCGGGATGCCCGTTACGGGCATCAGGCCGATGACCATGCATATGTTTTCGAAAATGTGGAACAGCATCATGGCCATGATACCGATGGTCAGGTACGAACCGAACGAATCGCCCGACTGAGAGGAGAGCGCCGTCATGCGCAGCATCAGCAGGAAATAGCCCAGCACCAGCGCGCCCGCGCCCACAAAGCCGAAGGTCTCCGCTACGATGGAAAAGATGAAATCCGTATAATCATCGGGGATGTAGTTCAGCAGCGCGAAGCTGCCTTCCTGGAACAAGCCCTTTCCCCAAAGCCCTGCCGAGCCGATGGCGATCTTCGCGTTGCTTACCTGTCGGGCCGCGTCCGGGTCGGCCGAAGGATCGATGAACGAGAGGATGCGCATCATGCGGAAATTGTCGGAAACGTCCGCGTTCATCAGGTAATACCACAGCGGCAAAAGAACCAGCAGGAACGTGATCAGAATGGAACCGATCAGCTTGTAGCTTGTGCCGGAAATGAACAGCATGACTGCCAGAATGGCGATGTACACCATGGCGGTGCCATAGTCCGGCTGTGCCACGATCAGCAGCAGCGGAAGGCCGACGTACGCCAGAACGGGCAGCATTTCCGAAAACGTCTCAATGGGTTTTTTGCGGTTGGAAAACCACTTCGCCAGCGAAATGATGATGGCCAGCTTCGCGATCTCCGAGGGCTGGAAGGTTCGGCTTTCGCCTATGCGGAACCAGCCGGACATACCGCCGCGGCCCGCTTCCATGCCCAGCACGATCACCAGCAGAGCAATGTTCGCCCAATATATGAAGTTGGAAAACTGGGAGAGCAGCTGGTAGGAAAAATACATGGTTGCGCACATGGCGATCAGGCCGACCGCGATCCACAGCAGCTGCAGCCGGGCATAGCTGACGGGCTGAATGGAGAGCAGCTCCAGAAAGCTGGTCGCTGTCTGCTCGGTGGGCACGCCGGTCGCGGCAAAGATGCACACCACGCCGTAGAATGAGATGGCGAGCACCAGAATCAGCAGCAGCCAGTCCACCTTGTGCACCAGAAGCGGATCGAACCGGTTGTGCTTTATAAAGCTCTGCAGCCGGGCGACCTGTTTTTTAAAGCTTGGCCTGCGCTTGCGGCGCGGCTGGGTATCTGTCATGGCAAAGATCCTTTCCGGGCGGCAGGTCAGTCTGCCAGCGTGTTCTGCGCGGCAAAGGAGAGGTTTTCCTTTTCCTGCAAAGAATCGAGATAGTGCTTGATCACGGCCTTGGGCGCGTTTGCAGCGTGCGAACCGGAATAACCGTTCTGAATGTAGGTGATGACCACGATCTTCGGGTCGTCCGCCGGGGCGTATGTCACCAGCCAGGCGTTGTTTTCAACGTCCAGATCGGTACGTTCGGCCGTACCGGTCTTAGCGCCAATCTTGTATTCGAATCCGGCGAACTGCAGCGCGGCGGTACCGTCTTCGTTTTCGTCGGCAACGTCTTCCATGCCCTGACGAATGGCCTCGAGATATGCATCCGCGCCGGTGATCTGGTTGGCGATCACGGGCTCCTTGTCCAGAACGATGGTGCCGGTGGAGGAGACGATCTTGTCCACCAGCTGCACGTCGTATACCGTGCCGCCGTTGGCAAGGGCTGCAACATAGCGCGCGACGGCCACCGGCGTCACCTGCGTGATGGACTGGCCGATGGCGGCCATGATGGTTTCGTTCTCCGTCCAGCGCAGGTCCTGAATGTAGTAGTAGAATTCGTTGGCCAGGAAGTTATGCGAAATGTATTCGCTCGGCAGCGCCATCTGATCCATCAGGATGTTGCGGATCTCGCGCGGCCAGTTGTCCTTGGAAATGGTTGTGTCGCCCGCGATGTCCATGATGGACTTCGCCGCCTTGGCCAGCCTCTCCTCGTCGTATTCAATGCCCCTGTCCGAGCCGATTTCGCGCAGCTTGCGGATGATCGTGTAGTAGGCGAAGGTCGGCTTGGAGGTGTACTGGCTGGAAATGGTGCGGTTCGGGTCATACAGCTTGTCCTGGTTGCCCACGAAGGAAGTGGTCTCGGAATTGAGCTCGATGCCCGTGCGGGTGGTCAGGCCCAGCTGCGCCGCCCATTTGTTGATGCCGGCGATGCCCAGCTCGCGCCCGATGGTATAGAAGAAATAGTTGCACGAATTCTTGATGCCCTCCACGACCGTCTGGTCGGCGTGCTTATATCGGCTCTGTTCGCTGATCCAGCACTTCGGGTGGTTGGTCGTCGTCGTGCCCAGGAATTCGCCCGCATCGGTGATCCTGCGGTCCAGCGTCAGATTGCCCTCCATCAGCGAACCCAGCGCCGTGACCATCTTGAAAATGGAACCGGGCGTATCGCGCGCGGAAACAGCGCGGTTATACAGCGGGTTGTTCTCCGCCGTTACAATGTCGTTCCAGTCCGCCGGCGAGATCACGCCGGAGAAGAGGGAAAGATCGAAATTCGGATACGAGGACATGGCCAGCACCGCGCCGCTGTTCGGGTCCAGCGCCACCATAGCGCCGGTCTCTGCCAGCTGGATCTCGCGCCCGCTTTCGGCGTACTCTTCCAGCGTGATCCGGTTCTTGCGCTGCCAGCGGTCGGACATGACGTCCAATTCTTCTTCGTACAGATCCTTGATCTGCTCCTCCAGCGCCTCGTCCATCACCCTCTGCAAATCCAGGTCGATCGTCAGGATCACGTCGTTTCCGTCGATTGGCTCGGTGTAGCTCAGCTCGCGCACGGCCTTTCCGCGGTTGTTGATCTCGAACACCTGCTCGCCCTGCCTGTAGGAAATGGACGCGGTGAGCTGGTCCTCGAGCGCGGCTTCCACGCCGGACATGCCCACGAGGGAATCGCGCGAATAGCCCTTTTCGAGATAATCCTCCAGCGAGGCGGAGCCGGAAATGCGGCTGATATAGCCGATGATATGGCACGCGGCCTCGCCCTGCGGATACACGCGCTCGTAGCTTTCGGAAATGGAAACGCCGTCCAGTTCCATGGAACGCACTTCGATTTCGGAAACCGTCTCCTGGCTCACGTCATAGGCGATGGTGACCGGCGTGGAAAGGAAGGCGCTCATGCGCGATTCCTGCCAGATGGCCAGGATCTTGATCTTCATCTCTTCCGTCACCACTTCGCCGTCCACTTCGTCCGGCACGCCGTAGTTTTTGCACAGCGTGTCAAACAGCGTGTCCACCGTGTCCTCCTTGCCGTTGAGGTAGAAATTCTGCCTCCACTGGCGTTCGCGCTCGCTGCGCACGTATTCGGTGGTTCCGCCGGTGTCAAACTGCCAGTTCCCGTTCTCATCGCGCGAGAGCCAGAAATCGTTCACAGTGGTGTTGCCGTTGGATTCGATCAGCTTGATCAGATTGTAGATGACCATGGTGTAGGCCTCGCGGTCGGCCTGCTTGTTGCGGTCGGGATCGCGATAGAACTGCACGTTGTAGCTCTCGCGGTCGTACGCCAGAACGGTCATGTTCCGGTCGTAGATCGTGCCGCGCTTTCCGTACACGGTCACCGTTTTTGTGGATTTGTCTTCCGCCTGCGCGGTGTATGTCTCGCTGTCAAACAGCTGCAGATTCACCAGCTGCATGAACATCAGCACGAACACCATGACGACCAGCAGAAGAAACGCGATATAACGCTTCAGAGTGGGGCGCATCGCGTCAGCCTCCTTTCGGGGTAAAAATCGCGGGGAGGAAAGAATACATTATGCGGAATGGGACGTCAGCGCATTTCGTAGCGCCCTGTCTGCGGCTGGCAGATAAGGTGGAACAGAATGTATTCCACCTGCACCAGCGCCACGTTGATCAGCGTGCGCACGCCCGCGCGCCCAAGCTGCGCGGCGTAAAAATCGGCACCGGCAATAGCGCCGTAGGCGATCATGCCCAGCTCCGTCAGCGCAAGGCAGATAAGGGGCACGATCAGCGTGTTCAGGATGTTCCTGCGCATTTTGCGGCCCGCAAAGCCCGCTGCATAGCCGCCAAGGCCGTAGAGCACGGTCATCAGGCCGAAGGGCAGGCCCACGGTGGTATCGATCACAAGTCCCGCGATGATGCCGCACAGTGCGCCGCGCGTACGGCCCAGCAGCAGGCCGAAGGTGAGCACCGATGTATAGCTCAGAAGCGGATAGATCCAGCCGCTGCTCAGCACCGGTACGACAGACGTATCCGCCGCGGCGAGCAAAACGACGGCTAAAACCGGAAAAACTCTTCGAAACACGCAAAACCCTCTACTTTCGGCGGAACGACCGCCTGTATTACTGCTGAACGCCGTTGGCCCAGTCCGCCTCGATCGCGCCCATGTCGGAAGGATCTGCCGCCGCAGTTGGCGCCGCGGTCGGATAATACCAGATGGAATCGTCGTCCTCGGGCTTGGGCGTCTCCTCGGGCTCAACGGTGGGCAGGCTCAGCTCCGTCGGCTCCTTGGTCGGCCTCGGGGTAGGCGTGGGCAGAGGCGGCAGACTTTCTTCCGTCCTGTCGCTGTCCTTTTCGATTTCGGTGCGCAGCACCAGCACCTCTTCAATGTGCAAAAAGTCGGCATAGGGCGTCACGACGATGTAGTTCTCGCTCGTATCGCTCTCGCGGCTGATGGCCGAGACCGTGCCGATGGGCAGGCCCTTGGGGTAGAGCATGTCCACGCCGGATGTGATCACGGTATCGCCCACGCTCGCATCGGATGAGGAGGGCAGATAATAGCCGTAGCAGGAGGCGGTGGTGTAGGTTTCGATGGTCACGCCGCGCAGAACGCCGTTGTCTCGGGTACGCTGCACAAGGCAGGCCACGGCGGAGCGGCTGTCGATAATGGTGAGCACCTTTGCCCAGCTGTAGCCCGCCTCGTATACGCGGCCTATCAGACCGTCGCCCGTGACCACGGCCATGTTCACCTGCACGCCGTCGCGCGTGCCCACGTTGATCGAAAACGTATCGAACCACACGCCCGGGTCTCGCGCGATGACCTTCGCATAGACCGGGCTGAGGGAGGAGTAGCGGTCGTACGCGCCGACGAGCGCGCTGAGCCTGTCGTTTTCGGCGGCTTCCTCTTCCAGCGAGGCCACTTCCAGCTTCAACGCGTCGTATTCGCGCTTCAGGGAAGAGTATTCCGCGCTCAGTTCGCTGTAATTGCGCTGGTTTTGTACCAGGTTCACCGCCCAGTTCGAAGCGTTCGTCAGCGCGTTTTGCACGGGCGTGAGCACAGAGCCCAGCGCGTTTTCGGCCAGAGAGACCTGACCGGAGGTGCGCATGAGCAAAAACAGGGCCAGAGCAACGGCGATCACGATCACGATCGCGGCAAATAACGTGCGGCTGAGCGCGCTGGACATCCTCCGGCGGCCCCTGCCGCGGGCAGGACGGCGTTTTTCCTTGGCCAATGGTGTTCCATCTCCTTCGGGCTGTATGGTTGGTCAAAAAACAGACTTTGGTTCGGAGTTTATTCGACAGCGGAACCGGCGGCGATCAGCTCGCGCAGCAAGCGTTCGTCGCGCCCGATCACGCCAAGGCCCGCAGCCACGTCGTCCTGCGGGGTCTGCGTCACTTCCACGGTCAGGCCGGTCTCCTCGGCCAGCGCTTCCGTCAGGCCGGAAAGCAGCGCGCAGCCGCCGGTCAGGCGGATGCCGCTCTGCTTGATGTCCGCCGCATATTCTTCGGGCAGACGGATGAGCACATCCTGCACCGCGCTGATAAGCACCTTGATGCTCTCGCGCAGCGCCTCGCTGATCTCGCGCGCATTCACGCTGATCTCCATCGGCCTTCCGGTCTTGAGCTCGCGCCCGCGCACACGGGTGATATCGCCCGTAGAGCCTTCCGGCGGGGGAAGCGCGCTGCCCACGGTCTTTTTGATCTCCTCGGCAGTCCTCGCGCCGATGGAAATGCCCTTGTGCGTGCGCATATAGCGGATAATAGCCTCGTCAAAATGCATGCCGGCCGTGCGCAGGCTGCGGGAAGCCGCCACGCCGCTCAGCGCCAGCACGGCGATCTCCGTCGCGCCGCCGCCCAGATCCACCAGCAGCATGGCCTGCGCTCCGGAAATGTCCATCCCCGCGCCGATGGCCGCCGCTACGGAGGAATTCACCGCTACGACGCGCTTCGCGCCGGTCAGGTTCGCCGCCGAAAGCAGCGCCGCATGCTCTACATGCGTCAGCCCCGTCGGCGCGCTCACCAGCAGCCTTCCCTTTTCCATGGGCTTTTTGCGGCCCGTGGCCTTTTCGGCCATGGCCAGCATCATCAGCGCGGCCAGATCGATATCGGTCACGGCGCTGTCGCGTACGGGGGGCATGGCGACGATGCTTTCCGGCGCGCGGTCGGCAAGGCGGTTCGCCTCTTCGCCCAGCGCGGCCACCTGCCGCACGTCTTCCTTGGAAACGAGCATCTGCGTCGGCTCGCGCAGACATACGCCGAGCCCGTCCACATATACGGCCGTCGCGGCGCTGCCCATGTCGATTCCGATGATATCCTGATTGAAAATGGCCATTTGTGCCTCCTGTATCTGTCGTTTCTGGCTGTGCCTTTACTTCTTCCAGCCCATCTTTTCGAGCATCTCGCCCAGCATCTCCACCGGCAGACCGATGATATTGCTCAGCGAGCCTTCATACTTTTCCACAAGGTTCGCGCCCAGGCCCTGTATGGCATAGGAACCGGCCTTGCCTTCCCATTCGCCGGAGGCCATGTACTCCTTCACCATTTCGCGCGTCAGGCGCTTGAACGTCACGTCGGAGCAATCTGCGCCCACGAGCACTTTCTTTTCGGCAACATCGTACAGGCACACGCCGGTGTACACCTGGTGCGTCCTGCCGGAAAGCGACATGATCATGAACTTTGCGTCCTCTTCGTCCTCGGGCTTGCCAAGGCTGCGGTCGTCCAGCGCCACCAGCGTATCTGCGCCGATGACGATGCCCTCGCTCAGCTGAGCCGCCGCCGCGCGGGCCTTGCGCTCGGCCAGGATGCGCACCCGCTCCACCGGCTTGCCGATGGCTGTTTCGTCGGTATCGGTCACCAGCACTTCATAAGGTACGCCCATTTCCTTGAGCAGTTCGTGCCTGCGCGGGGAAGCGGAGGCGAGGATGATCTTCTTATTTTCAGCGTTCATTGCCCTAATCTCCTGTGTCCATAAAAATTCATTCTATTATATCATAAAAAATCTGTCACGAACATGAAGGAACCAGAAAGGATATGAAAAATCCTTTGTCCGCACAGAGAACGCCTCTGTTTAGACGTGCAATGCGTCCCGGCCGATGCACGCAGCCCACGCGAAAAAAAATACTGTATTAAAAATTAACATTTATGGCGAAAAATTCCGAAAATATTATGAGATGATAGGGGAAACCCCTATCGACATGAAGAAAATATTCTGGTATGATGAATATGCTAAATTCTCGTATTATGGTAGGTTACCTTCTGCACCACGCAAAACAAATATTCTTCAGGAGTGGAGGGTCAAAACACATGGGTATCAGGCTTGGTATTATCGGATTTGGCTACATGGGACACTGGCATCTCAACAACGCCCCCAAGGTCGACGACGTAAAGGTGGTCGCGGCCTACGATATCGTTCCCGAAAAGGTAGAAGAAGCCCGCTCTATCGGTCTGCGCGGCTACGATAAGCTCGAAGAGTTCCTCGCCGACGAAGAGGTGAACCTCGTCCTCGTCGCCACGCCGAACGAAGTGCACTGCCCGCTGGCCTGCGCCGCCATGAACGCCGGCAAGAACGTCATCTGCGAAAAGCCCGTGGCCATGTCCCTGGCCGAGGTCGATCAGATGATCGAAACCTCCAAGAAAAACAACGTCCTCTTCACCGTGCACCAGAACCGCCGCTGGGACAAGGACTACCGCATCATGCGCGAAGTGTTTGAATCCGGCGAACTGGGCAATGTCTATTCCATCCAGTCCCGCCTGCACGGCGCCCGCGGCGCCATGTTCGGCTGGCGCGCCGAGCCGGAGCACGGCGGCGGCATGATCTACGACTGGGGCGTCCATTTCATCGATCAGCTGCTCTGGATGCTGGGCTACGATTCCATCAAGTCCGTCTTCTGCAAGACCGTCAAGGTCAAGACTCCGGAAGTCGAAGACTATTTCTACCTCGTCATGGATCTCAAGAACGGCTGCCATATTCAGATGGAAGTGGGCACCTGGGTGCTTAAGCAGCTCCCGCGCTGGATGGTCCTTGGCGATAAGGGCACCCTCTATATCAACGATTTCACCCGCAACGGCGGCGTGATCAGCGTCGATGAGACCGTCGAGCCCGAGGAGATCGTCGTCATGACCACCTCCGGCCCCACCCGCACCTTCGCCCCCCGCGGCGCAAAGGAGATCCTCGAGCACGAGCTGCCCGACAGCCCGGCCGAGCTGACCGAGTACTACACTAACCTGCGCGACGCCGTGGACGGCAAGGCCGAGCTCATCGTCAAGCCCTGCCAGGTCCGCCGCGTGTTCGAAGTGCTGGAGGCCATGTTCAAATCCGCCGCCACCGGCGATCAGATCAAGTTCTGAGCGTTTTTCCAATACACAAACATCCTCCCGGACACAACGTCCGGGAGGGCTTTTATCTTCCGGGCGGCAGACACTTTGGTATAACGGACGCCTGGCAATGAATCGGAATTCGGAGGAATGATGCAATGAGCGTACTGGATGATCTTGTTCTGGTGAACTATTGCTATCCCGATTGTACGCCGCTTATGAATATTATGAGATTGCCGGAAGCGGAAGCAATTCGATTCGCGCATGCTCTTGCGGAAAGTCATCCCGATACCACAGCGTTTTACCGATTTGCAGATTTTGAGAATTATTACCCGCGCAGAAAAAAACAAGACGAGTATCTGTATTCACGCTTTATTGAATTGGGCGGCGCCCCTGATGAAAAACATCCGCTCTCCTTTGTAGTTGCAGGAAGCGATTATCTCCGCGATTGGTTTGGCAACGGTATTGAAACAAGATTGCCTCTAAAAGACATTGCTCCGTGCCATGTCAGTTTTACAATCGGCGACAGCGGCTACGGATTTCAAAAAAACGGATATCTCGATGTGCTTACAGTAGACAGATTGATCCATTGCATCGATAGCTATAAAGGCGATTTTGACGCATTTTTGCATTCTACAGGTCGGAATTATGTTGAGGCCCAGTTGTGGTCAGATGAATATATCAAATAGCCAGAGTTCAGTTCCCGGACCTTTTTGCATTGAAGGAGGGAAATCCCAATGCGCTTTACCATCGTCGGCTCCGGCGGCTGCTGCGCGCTGCCCAGGCCCGGCTGTTTCTGCAAAATCTGCGAGGAGGCGCGGGAAAAGGGCGCGCCCTACGCCCGCTTCGGCCCCGCGCTGTATTGCCATGAGGCCAAAACGCTGGTCGATACGCCGGAGGATATTGCGCCTGCACTGAACCTGAGCCGCATCCCGGCGGTGGACAGGGTCATCTATACCCATCCCGATCCGGACCATACCATGGGCATGCGCGTGTTCGAGCAGCTCCGCCTCGACTGGGAAAAGGCCGCGCGCAATGTAAAGCCGGAATGCCCCATCGATGTCTATGCTCTTCCCACCTGCCGCCGCATTCTCATGAAAGCCGGCGCGGGCTACGGCTCTTCCTTCGAATATTACGAGGGCATGGGCCTGATCAGAATGCGCGAAGAGACGGTGTTTTCGGCAGAGGGGATCGATGTTTCTCTGTTCGTCACGCCGAACAACGCGCGCGTGGCGGTCGTCCTGTTCGAACAGGAAGGCAAAAAACTGATTTACGCCCCTTGCGATTGCATGCCCTTCCCGGAAGACGAGCGGCTGAAGGATGCGGACGTTCTTGTGCTGGGCAACACTATCCACGGCGCAAAATGGGAGCTGGCCGGGCCCATCGGCTTCTATGCCGATAAATTCGGCCTCTTTACGCGAGAGGAAGCGATCGCCGCCGCGCGTGCGCTCGGCGCAAAACAGCTTGTTTTCACCCATCTGGAGGAGGACTGGGCGCTCTCTTACGATGACTACCGCGCGCTCGAGGACGATTTTGTCCGCTTTGCCTTCGACGGCATGACCATCGAACTCTGACCGGGCGCAACGGAAAAACAGGGGGAGATATTGATATGCAATATGAAAAATCCTGCGGGTTCGTCGCCTATAAGGACGAAGGCGGCGAGCGCCGCTATCTCATCATTTGCTCACTGGACGGTGAATACGGCTTTCCGAAAGGCCATGTGGAAGGCAACGAAACTGAGCATGAGACTGCGATGCGCGAGCTCAAGGAGGAGACGAACGCCGAGGTCACGATCGTACCGGGCTTCCGCAGACAGATCGAATACGCTTTTCCCAATAAGCCCGGCGTTATGAAGCAGACGGTCTATTTCCTTGGAAAATGCACGGCGGACGATATCCTCTGCCGCCCGGGAGAAGTGGCCGGGGCGGAATTTGCGCCGTATGACAGGGCGATGGAGCTGCTCTCCTTTGAGGATACCAGAAATGTCCTGAAAGGAGCCGATGTGTTCCTGCGCAGCATAGCCGTACAATAGTGCGCTTGTGTGTTTTGTCTTTTTTTCAAAGAGTGCTGAGTCTGCTCACCTTTGCTGCCGCCGAACAAATCGCAAGAATCATCAATCCCTAATACTGGTTTCTTTTCGGAGGGGTGCTGGGGACCCTTTACTTTTTCCAAAGGCGGGCCGTGCCCGCTCACCTTTGCTGCCGCCGATCCCATCGCAAAAAGCCTCGATCCCCAATACTGATTTCTTTGAGGGAGGTTCGGAGGGGGCCTTTCTTTTTCAAAAGAAAGGCCCCCTCCGAGAAAAAAGAAGTCCCGGGTCTCT
>JAFQGN010000047.1 GCA_017398245.1 Clostridia bacterium
CAGCCTGTACACATGCCTGAGGTATTTTGCGTAGACCTGCGCCTCGGGAAGGCCGTCGGTCTCGATGGCGGGATACAGCGCATGCACAAAATCGCGCAGAGACTGCGTGGTGTGGCCTTCGCCGCCCACGATGATATATTTCTTCGCGACCTGCTCGTTCATCGCCTGCGCGAGCACGTCTCCGCCGCACAGGATACTGCCGCCGAACAGGACCATGACGTCCGCCTGCGCAAAGCCGTATTTTTGCCTGAGAGCGCTCTGCGTCAGCTCCGGAACATCGCGAACGCCCAGAAATTCTGCTAAGATATCCACATTTTTCGCCCATTGGGCTCTGTTTTCGCACATGCCGACCGCCTCCGCTGCTTGTTATCTATTTACTATTATACGCGTGCAGGCCTCGACATGCAAACGGGGCCCTCCGCCTGCGGAGAGCCCCGTTTTTCCCTTGTTACAGATCCTTTTTCTTGGCGATCGCTTCCACAATGACGCTCACCGCAGCAAACAGCACGCCGCCAACCGGCCATACCACCCAGCAGATGCCCCACGCATCGCCAAGGAAGCCCCAGAGCAGGAAGATTGCCAGCACGATCATCCAGTACACGCCCGAGACCGCCTCGACCAGCGGCGAACGGCGCTTCTTTTCCGGGGTGTAATCGCCTTCCTGCAAAAGCTTTTCCATGGCTTCCCACGGCATGCCGGAGCGGATGAACAGCACCACCGCCGCGCCGACCATGACCAGCAGAAGCGAGACCATATGCGCCTGAACGACCTGCGCGTTCGAAAGGGAACTGACGATCAGCGGCACGGGAGAGAGGATGCACAGCGCGACGCCGGTCGCGATCGAACGGACAAAGCCGGGCTTGGCTTCCTTGCGCTTTTCCTTGACCATGCCGCTCACGCCGTATTCGGTCTCAAACGCTTCCTTTTCCAGGAATTCCCATTTGTTCATGTTCATGCCGGTGGTGATGAACCCGACCACCGCCGCGGCCACCAGGCCCAGCAGCACGACAAGGCCGATCACACCCGCGGCCGTTTCGCTCAGCACGCCCGTATATTCGGCAATGCCGCCGAGGCTGATCAGGCACACGGGCGAGAGGATGCACAAAAGAGTGCACAGCGCGTTGCGCCCGGCGGCCTGCTCCTGCGCGGAAAGGTATTCGTTCGCCTCTTCCATCGTCACCCGGCGCATGGGAGGCATTTCTTCCGCCGTCTGCTCCACGGCCTGTTCTTCCATTTCGTCCTTGAGCAGGTAGTCCGTCGTCACGCCAAAGAGGCGCGCCATATCCAGAATACGGCCCAGGTCCGGCGTCGAAAGCGCGCCTTCCCACTTGGAGACCGACTGCCTGGAAACGTTCAGCTTTTCCGCCAACTCTTCCTGAGACCAACCGTTCTTCTTTCTCAGTTCAATGATCTTATCCGCAAGGATCATGTTGTCCCCTCCGTTTTCATTCTGTTCTCAAAGGCGTTTCCTCTCGCCTTCGGACGCCCCGATTATAGCCTTTTTTTGGTTTTACAGGCCATACAGCGGCCTTTGCAATCCGTCAACCCGGGGTTGCAAGGCTGTTTTTGCCTGTAAAGCGGGCGTTTTTTCCATTATAAAGCGAAATCGCCCCTCCGAAAAGAGGGGCGACGACTTTTTTTCACACGGTGCAAGTCTCAACTTTCTTCCGGGTGCTCATTCCGCCATCAACATTACGCGGGCAGGGCCTCGCCGTTTCGCTTGAGCGTATAGCCCAGTCCGTTCACCTTTTTCACGTCCGCCGCCACGATGAACGCCTTTGGGTCGATCCTCAGCGCAATATCGCGGATGGCCGGGTACTTCGCCGCATAGACGATGCTCAGTATTGCCTGCTGCTTTTCGCCGCGCAGGCCGGTCTCGATCTCCAGCATGGTCGCGCCGCAATCGGCATGGTGCAGGATCGCGCGGCGGATGGCTTCGTATTTGGGCGAAATGACGATGATCTCCACCTTCTGTTCGCCCGAGACGATCGTCCTGTCCACGATCAGACTTGTCAGCGCAAGGTTCAGCACGGCGTACAGAACGCCGTCCGCCCCGCGCGAGAGCACCTGCCCCAGCAGGATCAGCCCGTCAAAAAACAAAAGAGACCTGCCCACCGGTATGCCCTTCCACTTTTGCAGAATGCACGGCGGGATATCCATGCCGCCGGTGGAGCCGCCCACGCGCACCACCAGACCCACGCCCACGCCCACCAGCACCGCGCACAGCAGCGTGCAGATCAGCTTATCTTCCCCGGCAAACAGCATTTCTACCGGAAGGGCCTCGAAAAGCGCAACCATGAGCGGGTAGACGAGAGTGGACAAAAGCGAGCGCAGCGCGAACTGCCGTCCCATGCAGGCCCAGCCCAGCAAAAACAGCGCGCAGTTCACGCATGCGGCCAAGACAGAAAGCGGCGCGGGGATAAACTCACGCAGACACAGCGCGACGCCGTTTGCGCCGCCCATCATGATCCCATGCGGCACCACGATGGCGCACACGGCAAAGGCCAGCATAGCATTGCCGGCTATCGTATGCATCAAAACCCTGTATCGCTCGTTCATTGCATCCTCCAAGGGCGCTTTTATTCAGCACATAACCTCAGCGCCCCTATATTGTATGCAATTTGCAGGATTTTGATTGTCGTATATGCAACAATTTGTGTTCTGTTATTGTTCCAGCTGTGCACGTACAAAGTTTGAAAGCGCCCGCCTGTCCTTCACGCGCAGCTTTCCGTACCCGTTTTCGATCCAGCCCTCGTTTTCGAACCGGCGCAGAACGCCCGTCACCGTGGTGCGGTTCAGGCCGAGCGAATCGGCGATATCGCCGTGGGTGTAGGGCAGATTCCCGCCCACCGTACCCTTTTCGGGCGAATCCGTCGCCGTCAGATCCAGAATAAAGCTGGCCACCTTGCCGTAACGGTCCAGCAGGCACTGCTCGTAAAACCGCTGGGCGAGGCGGTCCATGGTATCGGAACACTGGCGCAGAAAGCGCACGGCCAGCTCCGGCTGCGCCTCTATCTCGCGCCAGAGGGCCTGCGGCAGGGCAGAAAGCAGGCGCACTTCGTTCACAGCCTGAATGCTGGCGGGCCGATCCCTGCCCGGCACGAAGGCGGATTCGCCGATAATGTGCCCGGCCTCCACCACGTCCAGCGTTACCTCGCGGCCCGAACGCGTAAGCTGAAACACGCGCAGACGGCCCTTCAGGATGTAGAACACCCTGTCGGCCGGGTCGCCGCGAAAATAGAGCATCTGGCCCGGCTGCAGCGAAAGCGGGCTGCCGATGCGCTCCCATGTTTCGCGCTGCCAGTCTCCCTGCACCGCATGTCCGTTCATGCACAAAACCTCGTTTCCTTCTATACAAAAAGCCGCCCGCGCCGGCATGGCGCACGAGCGGCAAGCCCCGGCGATGCGGGGCGAAAAACCTTCATCGCTGCGCCGTTCCTCATCCGAAGCCGGAAAAGGAAGCCGCGACGCAGCGCAAACAGTTCTATCCTTCGCCAAGAACAGCCACAGCCTGTGCCGCCGCTTCGGCGTCCAGAGCGCTCGTATCGATCCTGACCGTGTCCAACGTTTCGTACAGAGCGATGCGCGCGATGCTGCGGCCGATCACATCTGCCGTACGCATCCCGGCGTCCACATCACGCTGCAGACGCCTGCGCAGCGCGCCTTCATCGCAAACGAGCGAAACGCAGTGCACGCGCACGCCGCGCGTATCCAGCCGCGAAAGGATTTCATCGATAATGGCCTGTTCGTGCATTACCCAGCAGAAGATCACGTTTTCATACGCGCTGCAGCGCAGGAAATTGCCCAGCACATGGCAGATATTCTCCAGCACCATGGCCTTGGTCTCTTCCGTTACAATGAACGGGTCTGCATCCCAGCACCAGTCGCCGTCCAGAAAAACGGCGTTCGGCAGCTTTTTTTTAAGCTTCTGGCAGGTCGCGGTCTTGCCCACGCCCATCGTGCCGCCCACCATATACAGCGTTTTCATCGGCCCATGCGTTCCTTTTCCATAAAATGCGCGGTCCCGTCCTGCCGAAAGCCGCATTGTTCGTACATGCGCTGTGCGCCCGGATTCTGCGCGTTCACATACAGGCGCACGCCCACCGCGCCGAGCTCCTCCGCCCAGTCATCCGCCGTTTTCAGAAGGGCCGAGCCAATTCCGCGGCGGCGATACCCTTCCTGCACCCAGAGCTCGTCCACATACACATAGCCGGGGCCGGGGAACCGGCTCACCTTCGGGATATACGCAAGCGCGATCCAGCCCACGAACCGCCCGCCTTCTTCGGCCGCGTACACCCTAAGCCCCTGCGCGAACGCCCGGAGAACGCTCTCCGGCGCTTTTTCAAACACGGGCACACGTTCAACGCCGTTCTCTCTCCAGAACACCATATCTCGAAAGCGGCTGTAATTCTCCCCTGCCACGCGCACGATCTTCGTCATTATGTGCTCCTCAATCCAGCGTCTTCTGGTATTCCAGCGTGTAGCCGTTCGGGTCGGAAAAGAAGAACGAATACACCGGGAAGACCGGGTGTTTCTGCGGCGCGCCCTTCAGGCCGATCACGGGAAGCTTCTGCAGCTTTTCGTACATTTCGTCCACTTCTTCCACAGAAGCAAGATTGAACGAGATGCACTGCCCCGCGGCCATGGGCCTCTCAGGCGCATACTGCACAAAGCCGAGATACCCGTAGCCGCAATCCAGCCAGATGCTCGCGCCCAGATCTTTATACACCGGAAGCCCCAGCACGCCGGCGTAATACGCCTTTGTTTCCTCAATACTCCTGCACGGAAAGAAAACGACGCTCGATTCGGGCCTGTTCATGCGCCTCGCCCCTTTTCTGTTATTCCCATTCCACCGCCGAGGGCGGGTTGCCGGAAATATCGTATACCACGCGGGCAACGCCGCGCACCTCAGTCGTTATGCGCTGCACGCATTTTTCCAGCAGATCGTACGGCAGGCGCACCGCCGCATCGGCAGAGCCGACGCTGTGCACCGCGCGCAGGGCCACGGTATAGGCCCCCGTCTGCGAGCCGCTTTGCATATTGGTCAGCACGGCGAAATATTGCCGGATCTTTTTATCCAGCCCCGCGCTCTTGATCTCCTCGCGGAAGATCATATCCGCATCGCGCAGGATATCCAGCTTTTCCTTGGTGACCTCGCCGATGCAGCGCACGGCAAGGCCCGGGCCGGGGAACGGCTGACGGTGCACCATGTCGGCCGGAAGGCCCAGCGCGGTGCCCAGCTGGCGCACCTCGCTTTTGAACATCGTGCGCAGCGGCTCGACCAGGCCGGCAAAGCGCTGCATGCCCGGCATTTTGCCGGAAGCGAGCATGCCGCCAAGGCTTGCGCTGTCCAGCAGATCGTTATAAATTGTTCCCTGTACCAGGAAATCGACCTCCATCTTGTCCGCCTCTTCTTCAAACACGCGCACAAATTCCTCTTCCACCAGCCTGCGCTTGGTTTCCGCATCGGTCACGCCCGCGAGCAGGTTCAAAAAGCGCTCGCCCGCGTCCACCGTGCGCAGATCCATGCCCATATCGCCGAAGACCTGCGCGATGTGGGCCGATTCCTCCTTGCGCATCAGGCCTGTATCCACGTGCAGGCAGTGCATCCTGCGGCCGATGGCGTTGTGCATGAGCACGGCGCACACAGTGGAATCCACACCGCCGGAAATGGCGATCAGCGCGTGTCCTTCACCCACCTGCGCGCGGATCTTTTCGATCTGCTCTTCGATCAGATTCTGCACGGTCCACTGCTTTTCACAGCCGCAGATCTGCGCAAAATTGGCCAGAATCTGCAGTCCGTCCAGGTCGTTCGCCTCCGGGTAGAACTGCAGGCCGTATATCTTCTTTTCTTCACAGGCGAACGCGGCATCGAACCCTGCGCCGGAAGCGATGGACGCAAAGCCCTCGGGCAAAGTCCATTCGTCAGCCCGGTCCAGCATGCGGTCGCACTCGCTCAGCCCGGCAAAGAGCGGGCTTTCGTCAAATTCTATATGCGAAGGCCTGTTTTCCAGCAAGGAAGCGCCCAGCTCGCCGCCAAAGTGCTTCACGGCGATGCGCGCGCCGTAGCCCATGCACAGCATCGGCAGGCCCATATCGTATATCTCCTGCGCACAGTCCGCCTGCGCGTCCTGCGTGCCGCCCACGAGCAGCAGCCCCTTGGGGGCCTTTTCGCGTATGGTCTGCGCGTCGGCGTTGTAGGGCAGAATTTCGCAGTACACATTCTCGCCGCGAATGCGCCGCGCCACAGAAAGGCTCTGCCCGCCGCCAAAATCCAGTATCAGCAGCATATCCATATCGTTTCCTCCAAACCCTTCCCCATCGCTTTATCCCGAAATGCTCTCCTCGAAATCCTCCCGGAGCCTGCGCTTGTCCTCGTAATAATTCTCCGGGCGCTTGAGCACCTTTTGTATCTTCTTTTCCACATGCGCGGAAACGTCCATCTTCAGCACGTACATCAGCTGCAGGCCGTACATGACCACGTCCGCAAATTCCTCGGCGATCTTCTCGGCCCGTTCCGGATCCTGCCCGGCCCAGAGCTTTTCCACCTCTTCGGGCTCGAGCCACTGGAAATGCTCCAGCAGTTCCGACATTTCCACCGTCATGGCCATGGCCACGTGCTGCGGGTTCTGCTCGCCGTTGCGGCCCCAGTCCTTTTCGATACAGAGCTGCCGGATCGCATCCTTCAGCTGGCCGATGGTCGTTTCGCGGTCGTTCATGTTCAGGCCCCTTTTCATACATGTATTCATTCCCGTATACAGTATACCACCGCTTCACAATCATTACAACCACGGTGTTTTTCCGGCATCTTTCCAACATACTTTCGCCCAATTTCAAGATGCGGGGGCAGAATCAACAGCATCTTCGTTTACGGCGGGGCGCAAAACTGATACAATAGGATACGTTAGATTTGATATACGGAGGCGCTGACCATGCTGAAAGGAATTTCTCCCATCCTCTCCCCCGAACTGCTCAAGATCCTGATGGAAATGGGACACGGCGACGAGATCGTCATCGGCGACGGAAACTTCCCGGCGGCTTCGGTCGCGCAGAGGCTCGTGCGGCTGGACGGCCACGGCGTACCCGCCATTCTCGACGCCGTTCTGGCGCTGTTCCCGCTGGACACCTATGTGGAAGCGCCTGTGGGCCTGATGCAGGTCACCCCGGGCGACGATATCGTGCCCGAAATTTGGGACGAATACAGGGCCATCGTGAAAAAGCACGAGGGCGAAAAGAAGTTTGATCAGATCGAGCGCTTCGCGTTCTATGAGCGCGCGAAGAAGGCCTACGCCGTGGTTGCGACCGGCGAAACGGCCATTTATGCCAATATCATCCTCAAAAAGGGCGTCGTAAAATAACACACCGACCCGCCGAACAAGGGAGTAAAACAAAAATGTTCTTCACCAAAGTCGAAGATGCAATCAACTGGATCCACGGCGATATGGGCCTGAGGCGCAAGGGCGAAAAGGACGGCTTGAACAACATGCGCGCGCTGCTGCGCCGCCTGGGAGATCCGCAGCTTTCCTTCAAAAAGCTGCATGTGGCCGGCACGAACGGCAAGGGCTCCACCTGCGCCTATCTGGAAAGCGCGCTGCGCGCCTGCGGCTACAAGACGGGCCTGTATACCTCGCCCTATCTTTGCCGCTACAACGAGCGCATCCGCGTGAACAACGTGTCCATTCCGGACGAGGCCATCTGCCGCCTCGCCTCGCGCGTGCGCGAAGAGGTGCTCGCCCTTGCCGGGGAAAATATCTTCTCCACCACCTTTGAGATCGGCACGGCCATCTGCTTTCTCTATTTTGCGGAAGAAAAGGTGGACGCGGCGGTCATCGAGGTGGGCCTTGGCGGAAGGTTCGACCCGACCAACGTGATCGTGCCCGAGGTGTGCGCTATCGCGGCCATCGGGCTGGACCACACCGGCATTTTGGGCGATACGCTTGCCCAAATCGGCATGGAAAAGGCCGGGATCATCAAGCCCGGCGTGCCCTGCGCCCTCTATCCGGTAGAGGACGAGGCCCTGCCGCCCATCCTCGAGGCCGCCACTCGCAACGGTTCCGAGCTTTTGCAGACCCGTCTCATCCCTGTGCGCGTCCTCTCCGAGCACGCGCGCGGAGCCGAGTACGAAGCCGTTTTTCCCTCCTTCGGCCGCATGCGCCTGAAGCTCGGCCTCATCGGTCACCATCAGATCAGCAATTCCCGCCTGGCCGTGGCCGCACTCGCGCTGCTTAAAGAGCGCGGCTGGGATCTGCCCGCCGAAAATGTGGAGCGCGGCATCGAAGCCACCCGCTGGGCAGGCCGGCTGGAGTGGATCGGCGACAGATACCTGATCGACGGCGCGCACAACCCGCAGGGCGCGTCTTCCCTCGCCTCTTATGCGCGGCAGTATTTTTACGGTAAAAAGACCGTGCTCGTCACGGGCATGATGCACGATAAGCAGATCGACGAATGCGCGAGGATCCTCGCGCCCGTCTTCCGGGAAGTCGTGGCCACCCGGGTCGATTACCCGCGCGCCGCGCTCACATCCGAACTGCGCGAAATCTACGAGCGCGAAGGCTGCATCTGCCACGAAGCGGCCGACATCCCCTCCGCCATCGAACTCGCCTCCCGCCTTGCCGGCGAGGACGGCGCGGTAGTCATCGCGGGCTCGCTGTATGTGGCGGGCGAGGCGCGCATCATCCTGACGGGAGGAGAACAGCTGTGAGCGGAGAATTTCACCATATTTCCGTTCTTCTGAACGAAAGCATCGAAGCGCTCGCCATCCGTCCCACCGGCGCCTATCTGGATTGCACCCTCGGCGGCGGCGGGCACTCTTCCGAAATTTTCAAGCGCCTTGCCGAGGGCGGTACGCTCGCCGGCATCGACCGGGACGACGAAGCCCTCGCCGCGGCGACTCCGCGCGTGCAGGCCTGCTGCGCGGGGGGCCGTTTCATGCCCATCAAGGGCAATTTTCACGATGCAAAGCTGCTGCTTGCCGAAAACGGGATCGAACAGCTCAACGGCGCGCTGATGGACCTTGGCGTTTCCTCGCACCAGTTTGACGACGCCAGCCGCGGCTTTTCCTACCGCGCCGACGCCCCGCTGGACATGCGCATGGACCAGACTGCCGGGCAGACGGCTGCCGATATCGTGAACAGCTATTCCGAAAAGGACCTCACCCGCATCCTGTATGACTGGGCCGAGGAAAAATGGGCCGCGCGCATCGCAAAATTTATCGTGGACGAGCGCAAGCAAGCTCCCATCGAGACCACCGGCCAGCTTGTCGAGCTCATCGACCGCGCCATCCCCAAAAAGGTGCGCGAAAAGGACGGCTCCCACCCCGCGCGCAAGACTTTTCAGGCCCTGCGCATCGAGGTGAACGACGAGCTGCGTCCGCTCGAGCAGGCGATTGAAGACATCGTCTCCATGCTCGCGCCGGGCGGCCGCATCGCCGTCATCGCCTTCCATTCTCTGGAAGATCGCATCGTCAAAAACACCTTCCGCACTCTGGCCGATCCCTGCACCTGCCCGAAATCCTTCCCCGTGTGCGTATGCGGGAAGAAGCCGCAGGTGCGCATCATCACCAAAAAGCCCATCGTTTCCGGCGAGGAAGAGCTCGCCCTGAACCCCCGCGCCCGCAGCGCGACCCTGCGCGTGGCCGAGAAGATCTGACCGCACGCCGCAAAACCCCATCGGAAAGGACGCAATTATGCCTGAAACCGTTACCAGCGCGCAGAACCCCTTCGCGCTGAGCCTGAAAAAACTGAACGAAAAGAAGCACCGCGAGGCCGAACGGCTTCTTCTGGCCGAAGGTCCGAAGCTGGTGGAAGAGGCGCTGAAGGAGGGCCTTGCGCCCGTGCGCGCGCTCGTTTCCGCCGACAGAGCCGAATCGCTCTCCGGACTGATCGATCAATTGGAAGAGCGCGGCGCGCAGGTGCGCCTTTGTCCGGAATCGCTGCTCAAATCCGTGGCCGACACGCGCACGCCGCAGGGCATCTGCGCCTCGTTCAGTTGGCCGCAGCCGCTCAAAAACGGCGCGGAGCCGCATCTTCTGGTCGCTCTGGACGGCGTGCAGGACCCGGGCAACGTGGGCGGCATCTGGCGCACGGCCGATGCAGCCGGTTTCGGCGGCGTGCTGTTTTCCGACGGCTGCGCCGATCCGACCTCGCCCAAGGTCGTGCGTTCGGCCATGGGCTCGGCGTTCCGCCTGCCCGCGCGCACCTGTGCCGATTTCGCCGCCGAGCTTAGTGCTTTGCGCGAAAACGGCTATCAGATCCTCGTGACGGCGCTGGACGGCGAAGATTTTTTCGTCGGCATGCCTGCGCCCGGAGAGAAAGCCGTGCTGGTCATCGGCTCGGAGGGCCACGGCATCCGCCCGGAGACCCGCGCCGCCGCGACCAAGGCCCTGCGCCTGCCCATGCGAGGAGGGGCCGAATCGCTCAATGCGAACGTCGCCGCCGGCATCATGCTCTATGCGCTCTCCTTCGGCCTCCGCCCGTGAGGGAGCGTCAAGGTAACGTCAGGGGCTCTGCCCCCGAACCCCCGCTTGGGGGAATGATTCCCCCAAGACCCCTCGATTCGGGAAATACTTTATATGGAAGGCTGGCAGCACGTACCGTGCGGGTCAGCCTTTCTTCATCCCGAACGACGCGAAGACGCTGGGGCTGCTCGCTCCAGACCCCCGGCAAAGGGAATGATTTCCTTTGCAATTCTCAATCCAATGCTTTGTAACCTGCCATAAGAAAACAAGGGGTCGACAGCACTTCCCTTGCATACCGGTCTTTTCATTACACATAAAGAGGTTATCGTTCAACAGGATTTGCCCGCATCTTCTTAAACACAGCAAAAGGCCGGTCCGCAGTGCAACTGCAGCCGGCCTCATCATTTTCACAATAGAAATCATCGCTTCCCCAACAAGGGATTCCAAAGGGCTGAAAGTCCTTTGGCGAGGGTCTGGGGCGAGCAGCCCCAGCGTCCCCTTCGGCGGAGCCCCTATCGTCCCTTACAACAGCTTGGAGAGGAACTCCTGCGTGCGCTGGTTCTGCGGGTTCAAGAAGATCTGCTCGGGCGTGCCCTCTTCCTGAACGACGCCGTCGTCCATGAACAGCACCCTGTCGCCCACCTCGCG
>JAFQGN010000048.1 GCA_017398245.1 Clostridia bacterium
CTCAAAGAAATGAAATTACAAATGCAAAAAGGATGGGGCATAGACATTTTTATTAGTTTTTGAAAGAAAAAGACCACCGAATCATTTGATCCGATGGTCTTTGGAGCTGATGACCGGATTTGAACCGGTGACCTCATCCTTACCAAGGATGCGCTCTACCGACTGAGCTACATCAGCACGTCGCTGTTCGCAACGATTGACATTATACTACAAAGCAGCTTGAATTGCAATAGGAAAGAGTGTAAACATACAGTAAAACAAACTTCAAATTGAACAGTTTCCGGACGAATTCAGGTTACATAAAGCTGACCATGCCGCAATTTGTCTCTTAGTGCGGCGCGAAACTGGCGCATTCCGGGAAACAGAACAATCGACGAAGTTTTATACAGAACGGGAAATGGAGCCGATGCAAAGTATACAGAACAAAGCAACGATCATTCAAGATTTGCAGCCTAAAATTACAGGAAACTGCACAAAGGGCAAAACGGGCGTTTTTTATCGGCTTTTTCTCCAAAGCAGGCGTTCGTTAAACGGCCTTAAGTGGCCGATTTTGTGCAGAAAACGCACAAAAATGCATGGGTTAAAGAGCGCATTTTTTCAAAAAACGGGACAATGCGGGCGTATTTGCGGGGCGGCTTGACAAATCCATTCCACTTCGTTAGTATTTATCCTGAAAACACATACAGAAGGAGGAAGCAGGAATGGCTCTGCCGATGGTACACCTCGCCGTTGCCCGCGCATTGTACGAACGGAGGAAAGACGATGTGATGGCAGACGGCGCGTATTATCTGGGCGCAATCTCGCCGGACGCCGTGCACATGCGGCCTGCATACGACAAAACGCTCAAAGCCGCTTCGCATTTCACGGCGGATAAGAGCAGGCAGAAGGACCCGGCCGCCTGGACGGCGGACGCGCTTCTCGCTCTTCACGGCCGCAAAAGCGATCCGTTCTGCCTTGGATACGTCGTGCATGTGCTTACCGATATCATTTGGGCGCAAACATTGGGCGGAAAAATATACGACGCCTACGACGCCGATCCTTCGCCGGCGCAGAGCCGTTCTGCGGCGTATTACAACGATACCGATCTGATCGATATCGAACTGTACAAGAACGCTGCCTGGCGCGAAGAAGTGTTCGGCCTGATGGAAGAAGCGCGAGCACAAGCGTTTGATGAGCTTGTGACGGAGGCCGACTGCGCAGCATGGCTGGCGCGCACGATCCGTTGGTACGACGAGCATTACGAGAGCATGTATCAGCCCATGCGCTATGTGAACGAAGCGGAAACAGCGGCGTTTATACAGGAAGCAGCCGAGGAGATCGAAAAACTGCTCGATGCCGAATAAAAAGCGGAGCCCGGCGTGAAGCCGGGCTCCGCTTTTTATTTCTGTTTAAGCAAGGCAATGATTTTTTCGACCGCGTCCTCGATCAGCGCATTCAGAGGAGGCACGGCGCTCATTCCCGCTATATGCACTCCGCATTTTGCGGAAGGTACCAGCACCTTATGCGCGCCGGAAGAACCGACGGCCTGCGCAATAGCAGGGGTGATCTCGCCAAGCATGGAATCCGCCATCAATAGCCCGATGGGCCCGGCGATGATATCCGCCTTCGCCGCGCAGACCTTTGCCGCGTTTTCACCGGTCGCGCCCCGGTCGGCCCCTGCGCGCAGCATAGCCGCCGTTGCAATGGCATTGGCTCCAACAGCTGTGATATCGCATTGCGGATCGTATTTTTTGAGTTGTTCGATCAGTGCGCGGCCGACGCCGCCGCCTTGTCCGTCCATGATCAGGAGCATGAAATCCTCCTCCGGTTCGTTTTCTGTACAGAGTTTTGCGCAAGAAAGAAAAGCCCCCGGAAAGGGGGCTTTTTCAGACGGAATTAGTCGTCCAGATAGATGCGGCGGAATTCCTTCAGGGACTCGATCGGATCCATCAGCGGGCCGTATTCGATGCCGCAGGCGCCGGTGTAGCCGGCCTCGTCGACCTTCTTGAACACGAGCTTGTAATCGGTCTCGCCGGTCTGCAGCTCATGGCGGCCCGGATGGCCGGCGGCATGCAGGTGGGCGATGCAATCAAGGTTGTTCACGATATTGTTGATGATGTTGCCTTCCATGATCTGCTGATGATAGATATCATAGATGACCTTCACGTTGGGGGAGTTGACTTCGCGGATGATGTTGAAGCTCTCCAGAGAAGACCACAGATAGCAATCCTTATGGTTGTACAGGGTGTTGAGAGGCTCGACCATCAGGGTGATGCCGTAATCTTCGCAGATGGGCTTGGCAGCGAGCAGGCCCATGATGATGGAATCGTGCTGCTTGTTGCGGCACTCGCCGGTGTCCTTGCCGCCCTGGGTGATCAGGAACTTGGCGCCGACCTTCTTGGCGGCAGCGCAGCTTTCCTTCAGGCACTCAACAAAGTGCGCGCGGTTTTCCGGCACGGTGAGGCCGAAATCGGTGGTGCACATGCTCAGCAGTTCAACGCCGCTCTCTTCGCACGCAGCGCGGACAGCGTCGAGATCAAGGTTCTTCCAGTTGTAGGTTTCAGCGGCATCAAAGCCGAGCTTGCCGATCTGCCTGATCGCCTCGGGGAATTCCACATTTCTAAAGAAGCCGGGAACCGGAACGCAAATTCTCATAACTGGTTTCCTCCTTGTGATTTCCGTTTCAGGTCGAAAATATATATTCCGACGCCTGCAATTGTACAGGCAAATGGAACCGAATGTCAAGACGGTACGAATATTTATCCGGCAATATTTATCACTACATATAACTGCGGCAGGCTTCTGCGGAAGCGGAGCTAAAGAGATGAATCCGGCTCCGCGCGCCGCGCGATTTTGACAAGGGACGTCGCCTCGATTCGAGCGGCAAAGAGCCTCGTTGCACAGGAAATCCTTCGTTTCACGAAACAAACAGACGTACCTATATACATTTATATTTTACCAACACCGCCGAAAACATGCAATAGATTTCGACAATTTCTATAGGGGAAAAGGAGTATTTTTGTGCTGCCTGCGGCATAGGATGATGACACCGCTATGGATCGTGGAGGTGGTTGTGAGGTGCAGGCTGTCGTTCAGATCACGGCGATCGGGCTTGCGGCATCGCTGGGCTCTCTGCTTTTGAAACGGGCGGGGCGCGAGGACATCGCGGCAGTCGTCGGGCTTGCGGGACTCCTGCTCACGCTGCTTGTTGTATTCAGCCTTATGCGGGAGTTTTTCGCAGGCGTTCAGTCTGTGCTGGGCGGGTTCTGGCAGTGATGGGAGGGCCATATGAGCGGAGTCTTTCAGACAGTTCTGTTCGTTGTTGCGACTGCGCTTTTGTGCGTACTGCTACGCTCTGTAAAGCAGGAGTTTTCCGTTTTTGCGGGCATTGCGGGCTGCATCATCGTGCTGATCGCCGTGCTTCCGCAGCTTCGCCGCACGACAGAGGTGTTCGGCCGGATCTCATTCGACAGCGAGATCGGCGAGACGGCGAGGCAATGCATACAGGCGATGGCGATCGTTCTGCTGTGCGAATTTGCCGCTGCGATCTGCAAGGACGCAGGACAGAACGCGTTGGCTTTGCACGTATCCTTTTTCGGCCGGGCGACGATCTGCGCTCTTTGCGCTCCACTATTTGCCGGTCTGATCGATTCGCTCGGCTCGCTTTCGTCCTCCTTTTGATCGCGCTTCCTTTTCCGGCCGAAGCGCAGAGCGAAACGGAGAGGCTGATCGACGCAATCAATCTTTCGGCGCTGCAGGAGCTGGCGGGGGATCTTTCCATAAAAGAAACGGCGATCGGGCTTCTGCGGGGCGAAACGGACCTTGTAGATACTCTGATCGGCAGTTTCGATTTCAAAACCGTGATTTCGAACGCAGGAATGCGCGCGGGGCAGATCCTGATCCCGATCGGCCTGTGGGGGCTTTGTCCTGCGCTGCTTGGCGAACGAGGCGCGCATGCCGCAGGGAAATTCTGCGCATGCACGCTTGCTGCATCATTGGCGCAGATACTTTTTGCGCAATATCGGTCTGCAATGTCTGCTGCAGAGCGGATCGCGCTGTTGTGCGAAGGGGCTGCGCCTGTGCTGACCACGCTGCTCAGCGCATCCGGCGCGGTGACTTCGTCCGCCCTGCTTACGCCTGCGGCCGGGATCGCGGCGCAGATCTGCACGGAGCTCATCGGCAGGTATATGATCCCCATCCTCGGCTGCTGCGGAGTCCTGGCCGTTTGTCCGGCATTTTCCGAGCGCTTTTCCTTTTCAGGGCTGCGAAAGCTGATGACGGGAGCCTGCACATGGCTGCAGGCCGGGGTTCTCGGGCTGTTTATGAGCGTGCTCCACATGCGCGGCATGCTTAAAACGGGGATGGACGGGCTTTCGATGCAGACGGCGAAATACACGATCGACAGCCTTCTGCCGGTCGTCGGCGGCGATGTAGCCGATTCGCTTGGGCTGCTGGTCGCCAGTGCGAAGGCCGTGCATGCCGGAGTAGGCGCGGTATGCTGCGCGCTGCTTTTGTCGTTCTGCATTGAGCCGGTCTGTGCGGCGGCAGCGGCCTTTCTGCTTGTACGCGTGTGTCGGGCGATTGTACAGCCGATCGGCGCGGGTGGGGCAATCGCTCTTTTGGACGGTTTTTCGGAGGTGCTTCAGGCGATGCTGGTTTCGATCGTATGCGCGGCGGTTCTGTTTGTGATGCTACTGGGCGCGTCGTTTCGCATGGCGGCGGCGCTGGGATGAAAAAGGTGTATGAGCTGTGCTTGCAGCTGGCTGCATTTTCGGCGATCGCCGGGGGGATGGAGATCCTTCTGCCGGAAGGAAAGCTGCGCAGCGCGGCGCTCACGCTGGCCGGTCTGCTTGCAGCAAAGCTGATCGCAGAAAGCACGCTATCCTGGATCGGCATGAACGGCTGAAATACGAGGTGCTTCGATGCAGAAGATGAGATCTTTTCCGAAAATCAGTCCAGCGGTTCTGTATGCCGGGGTGTTTCTTTTACTGATTATGGGGTGTATGTCGGTATTCGGGCAGGATGAGAGCGGTACGAGCCTTGAGAGGCGGGTGGAGGAGGTTTTGAGCCGGATACAGGGGGCGGGCGAGGTGCGCGTGCTGATCAACAGCGGGCAGGAGCAGGCCCTTTCGGCATGGAGCATGATCGGCGTATCCGAACCGGAGAGGGAGATCACGGGCGTGCTGGTCGTTGCGCAAGGCGCGGCCGACCCGGCGGTCGCAGCGCGGCTTGCGCAGGCTGTAGGCACGGTGCTGCAGGTGGATCAATCGGCCATCTGCATCATGCTTATGGAAAAATGACGGTATCATTCGTCGAAAAGGCGGCATACTGAAAGGAGGGATGGCCTTGCCGGCGAGGTTAAGAAGGGCGCTCGGCGCAGGGCTGCTCGCCTTTTCCGTCGCTGCTTACGCCGGGGTATTGCCGGTATGGCGCATGGCAGAGCGGGAAACGCAAAGGCCGGCAGCGGCTTTTTCAGGCGTACAGATTTTGTCGGGTGACCAGGCGCGTACGGAAATGCTGGCCGTATTGGAGCGGACGCTGAACGACCCGCTGGCTTCAGAAAACAGTAAGGAAGAAGCGGCAGGACAGATGCAGGCGCTGCTTCGGACGATGGAGCAGGAAAATGCCATTGAAGAGGAACTGCGCCTTCGCGGGTACGGTCAAAGCATTGCAGGCGTGCACGCCGGGTTCGTTTCGGTGATCGTGCGCCGGGAACTGAGCGCGGAGGAAGCTGCGGCGATTTTTGAAACGGTTTGTCGCATAACCGGCTGCGAGATCGGGAATGTCCGTTTGATCCCATCGCAGGAAGATGCTGATATGAATTAACGACAGATGCGGTAGGCTTTGTTCACGACCGGTGTGGGAAGCGGTATGGATCGACTGATTTGAAATTGTAAAGGTGAGGAACGGAATTAAGCAAAAGTTACGCTATAAATCCTGCGCTTTGCCGGTCAATAGAAAGGGAATATCCCCTGATTGCGTCTTGTGAAGGAGATAATGGTGGTTCTGAAGCAGATTTACCGTAAAATTTTGTCCATTTGCTTACATGATTTGCCAAGACGGCGGATATCTGTTATAATACAATAGCTATAAGGAGGCGAATACCTATGAGTGATAATATGCCCACGAACGTTCAGCTGGATGCGAACGCGAATGGTTCCGTTAGCTTCGCGACTGAAGTAGTCGCTACGATCGCCGGTCTTGCCGCTACGGAGATCGAAGGCGTTGCCAGCATGGCCGGCGCCAACAACGGCACGAGCCTGGCCGACATCCTCTCCCGCCGCATGGCCAACAATTCCAAGAACCTCACCAAGGGCGTGAAGGTGGAAGTGCAGGACGGCAAGGTCATTGTCGATGTGAATTTTATCGTCGAATACGGCTCTCCCGTGCCGGAGGTGGCCAAGAACATTCAGGAAAACGTCAAGAAGGCCATTGAGACCATGTCCGGTCTGACGGTCGAAACGGTCGACGTGCACGTGCAGGGCATCAGCTTTGAGCGCGAGAACAAGGCCGTGGCTGAGATCGAACAGCAGCAGCGCCTGCTTCTGCAAAAGCAGCAGGAAGACGAGCGCGAACAGCGCGAAAAGAACGACCCGGTGGATCAGCTGCGCAAGGAAGAACAGGCCGAACCTGTGCAGGCGGAAGAAGCCGCGCAGGAAGCTGCGGAAGAAACTGCAGAAGATGAGATCTCCGCCGGGGAAGAAGAAGGCGAGCAGGAATAAAACTGCTTCCGCCCAAACCGGAAAGGCGGTATAGAGTATGAAGTTTCGTTTGCGAGACAGGATCGCGCTGGCGATCTATTCCCTTCTCGGCTTTGTTGCAGCGGCGCTTTTTGCAGGAGTAGGCTACCTTTTGTACACGGGTATGCTCCATGTTCAGCTCCCTTTGCTCGGCCGCGCGGGTTCCATGATCGCCGCGAATGTATTGGCCGTGATCATGCTGGTCTACTCTGCGTTCATGCTGCGTCTGGCCTTTAAGCACAAGCCGAAGAAGGACAAAAACAGCGTTACCGTGGCTACTTCCGAGCAGGGCAACGGCGAAGTGCGCGTGAGCGTGCAGGCGCTGGACGCGCTGGTAAAGCAGGCCGTGGCCGGCAACAACGAGGGCGTGGCGGACATCAAGACGAGCATCGTCAACCACGACGATTCCATCTCCGTGAAGATCGACATGAGCCTGCACGGAGACGCGCACATTCCCAATATCACAATGCTTTTGCAGAGCTCCATCAAGAGCTATATCGAGGAGTTCTCCGGCATCGCTGTGCGCGATGTGTCCATCATGGTGAAGACCATCGTTCCCGTTCTGCCGCAGCTGGCGATCGAAGAAAAGAGCGCGCCGGTCGTTCTGGAAGAGAACGAACACCGCGAAATGCCCGCGCCGCAGCTGAGCGAGGCGCAGACCGAAAGCCCGGCTGAGGAAGCTTTCGCCAATGAAGAAGATGAGCTGAGCGAGACCGCGGTCGAAAGCGAAGCTGCCGAAGAAATCGAGCAGGGGGAGCCGACCGAAGAGACGACCGACGAGATCGTCGGAGACGAAGAAGTGGTTCTCGAAGACGAGGTCGAAACCGAAGAGGCGGCTGAATTCGCCGAAGAAGCGGAAAAGAACGAAGAAGCACAGGAAGACGCCTGAAGAGAAAAGAGGTAGGGACGGATGTCCAATCCGATGATCAAGCGCCTTGTCGGCGCCGCTATAGGCGTCGCCATAGCTGTAATGATGTTGTTCCTCGGGTTCTGGAAAACGCTGCTGATCGTCGCGCTGGCGGCGGCCGGCTGGTGGCTTGCCGGGTCCCGGAAGGTCCCGCAGGTGGTGCTGGAATATATTTCCCGCATTTTTCACCTGAACTGATACGAACTGCGCAGCGCCATGCGGCGGTACTCCGCCGCATGACGCATTTTCTGTTTGGATCGGATTATCAGAAAGCGATTGCGAGCAAATCTGCCTTTTCTGATGTGAAAACGCAGATTGCGGCGCAGATAACACGCCCGGAATTTTCAGAGACACACGGTCGATAGATTTGTTTATTTCCCGGCACGGCGCCGGGTTTGCATAGAGGAAGGTACCCGCTGCGGTGCGGGAAACAGATGCGGAGGGAAATACTTTGGATAGGACGCAAGCGCGTGCTGCGGCAATGCAGCTGGTTTACGAAAAGGAAATGGGCGGAGACGGCGGGATCGATACCCGAATCGGGCTCCTGGAGATCGCCGAAGAGGATAAAAACACGAAATATGTGGACGAGCTGGTCGAAGCGGTTGAAAAGAATCTGACGGCTATCGATGAGAAGATCTCCTCGTTCCTGCGAAGCGGATGGCGGCTTGAGCGCATCACCCGTGTGGATCTGTGCATTCTGCGCGTGGGCGTGGCCGAAATGCTGTATTGCGGAACTCCGGCTGCTGTTGTGATCAACGAGGCGATCGAGCTTTCCAGGAAGTATTCCACGGAAGAGATCGGTTCGTTCATCAACGGCGTGCTGGGCTCTGTTGCCCGCAGCATGCAGGCGGAAAAGGCGTAAATATGGGCGTTCTCGGTATCGATACGAGCTGCTATACCACCTCTGTGGCGTATGCGCAGAGAGGAGCAGAGCCTGTTCAGGCGCGAAGGATTTTGACGGTTCCCGAAGGAAAAAGTGGACTGCAGCAGTCCGGCGCGCTGTTTCAGCATGTTCAGAATCTTCCGGTCATGCTGGAAGAGCTGCGCGCAAAGTGTCCGGAAATGCAGATAGAGGCCGTATGCGCGAGCACGCGGCCGCGTGATGCGCAGGACAGCTATATGCCCGTGTTTCTAGCGGGAGAAGGGACGGCAAGGGGGATCGCGGCCTCTTTGCAAGTCCCATTTTTTGCTACTTCGCACCAGCAGGGGCATGTGCGCGCCGCGATTTTGCACAGCGGCATCCCGGAGGGCGATTTCATGGCAGTGCACCTTTCCGGCGGCACGACCGAGCTTTTGCACACAGGGTTTGATCTGCATGTCGATCTGCTGGGCGGTACGGAGGATCTCAACGCAGGGCAGCTGGTGGACAGGACAGGCGTTGCGCTGGGCTTGCCGTTCCCTTGCGGTCCGCATCTGGAAGAGCTGGCAAAAGGCGGCAAAGCGGAATCGAAGATCCCGCTTTCGGCTAAAGGAATGGCGCTGCATTTTTCCGGAGCGGAGGCGCAGATCATGCGCTGGGTGGAATCCGGCGAGATGAAAAAAGAGGACATTGCAGCGGAAGTGTATTCGTACCTGAGCCGCGCGGTTGCGCATCTTCTGACCGAAGGGTACAAGCATACTGGCTGCAAAAACGTGCTTATTGCGGGCGGAGTTTCTTCTTCGGCCCGTTTCCGCACTCTTCTGCCCGAACGGCTCCGGCGCAAGAAATGCCCGGTGCGCGTGTACTGGGGCAAGCCGGAGTTTTCTTCCGACAACGCCGTAGGCGCGGCGCTGATCGGTCTTGATTTGTTTGAAGGGAGCCGAGAAGCGAAATGACGGCCCGATATATAGACGGTAAAGCGACGGCGGCAGATATTCGCGCCGAATTGCGCAATAGAGTGGACGCGCTGCGGGAACGAGGCGTTGTCCCCGGCCTTGCGGTTATTCTGGCAAGCGACGATCCCGCTTCGAAGGTGTATGTGCGCAACAAAGAAAAGGCGTGCGCGCAGGTGGGGATCGCATCGCGTACGATCCGCCTGCAGGCAGACGCTGCGCAGAGCGACCTGATGCAGACGATCGAAAAGCTGAACGCGGATCCTTCCGTGCACGGGATCCTTCTGCAGCTGCCGACCTACGCTCATCTGGATTCCAAGGCTGCGCTGAGCACGATCCTGCCCGAAAAGGACGTGGACGGCTTTCACCCGGTGAACGCGGGAAAGCTGTTTCTTGGAGAGGAAGCACCGGCGGCGTGCACCCCTGCGGGGTGTATGGAGCTGCTGCGCAGGACCGGGATTTCGCTGAACGGCAAGCGCGCCGTGGTTCTTGGCCGAAGCAATATCGTGGGAAAGCCGATGGCTGCGATGCTTTTGCAGGCGAACTGCACGGTAACGGTCTGCCACAGCAAGACCGAGAATCTTTCTGCGATAACGCGGGAGGCGGACATTCTCGTCGCGGCGATCGGAAAGCCGAAGTTCGTTACGGCGGAAATGGTAAAGAGCGCCGCAGTCGTTCTGGACGTGGGCATCAACCGCCTTGCAGACGGAACGCTCTGCGGTGATGTGGATACGGACGATGTGGCGCGCGTTGCATCGTATATCACTCCGGTTCCCGGGGGAGTCGGGCCGATGACGATCGCCATGCTCCTTGTGAACACGGTAAAAGCGGCGGAGAAATATGCAGAATAACTGGACGCTGAGCGTAAGCCAGCTCAATGAATATGTGCGCGTTCAGCTTGCATCGGACCCTGTTTTGCGTGAATTGCGCGTGGAAGGGGAGATTTCCGGCTTCAAGCGCGCGATAAGCGGACATATGTACTTTGCGCTGAAGGATGAATCTGCGCGGGTGCAGTGCGTGATGTTCCGGCAAAACGCGCTTGCGTTGGATTTTATGCCTTGCGACGGCATGAAAGTGATCGTTCGGGGCAGCGCTTCGCTGTTTGTTCGCGATGGGACATATCAGGTGTATGTCGAGGCCATGCAGCAGCAGGGAATCGGCGATCTGTACCGACAGTTTATGCTGCTCAAGGAGCGCCTTGCGCGAGAAGGGCTGTTTGACCCGGCGCTCAAGCGCCCGCTGCCTGAATTTGCGCGGAAGATCGGCATTGTGACGAGCAGAAGCGGCGCGGTACTGCACGACATACTGCGCGTGGGCTGGGCCAGATGGCCGAATATGCGCTTTGTGCTCGCGCCCTGCAGCGTGCAGGGGCCCGGCGCGGCGGAGGAGATCGTCGAGGCGATCGGGCTGCTGAACAGGCATTCCGATTGCGACGTGATCCTGTGCGGGCGCGGTGGCGGTTCGCTGGAGGATTTGTGGCCGTTTAACGAGGAGAAGGTCGCGCGTGCGATCCGCGCAAGCAGGATCCCGGTCGTTTCGTGCGTTGGGCATGAAACGGATTTTACGATTGCGGATTTTGCAGCCGACTGTCGCGCGGCAACGCCCTCGAACGCGGCGGAGATCGCAGTTGGGCTGCGAAGTGAATACCTGGAAGAAATATCAGACTATAAGGCGGCCTTGCAGCGCGCTGCTGTCCGAAAGCTGAGCCTTCTGAAAAACGAGCTGAGCGCGCTTTCTGCGCGAAGGGTATTTGCAAACCCCGCTTCGGCATGGGTGGAGCCGCGCAGAAAAGAGCTGGAACAGCTTTCGATCCGGCTGAAGAACACCGCCGGACAAAGAGTGAGTTTTGCTAAGGCGGAGCTTGCCGTTGAAATGGCAAGGCTGCAGGCTCTAAGGCCCGGCGCGCCGCTCGAGAGAGGTTATGCACTGATCGAACAAGGCGGGAAGATCGCCGAGAATGCGGCGCAGCTTCGGGAAGGCGGAGCGAACATCTGGATGAAGGACGGCGGTTGGGCTGCCGAGCTTGTCCATCCGGCAGAAGGGAGCGCATGGGAACATGCCCAGGAAAAAGGAACCGACGTTTGAAGAGAAGCTGAGCCGACTGCGCGGCATTGTGGAAGCGTTGGAGAGCGGCGAAATGGCGCTCAAGGAGACGTTTGAAGCATACGAAGAAGGCGTGAACATTGCAAAAGAGTTGGAAAAAATGCTGCTTGAGGGCGAACGGCGCATTGAGCTGATGACCGCGCAGGGCAGCACGCAGGATATCACAGGCGAAATCGCCGAAGCAAAGGAAGGTTGATTATGACGACGCACGCAGAATATGTCCGTGATATTGAACAGCGGCTGCGTACAATTTTTTATGGAAATTCCGGCGTACAGGCAGAATCGATGTGCTACAGCCTGCTGGCGGGTGGGAAGAGACTGCGCCCGGCCATGCTGCTCGCTGCAGTAGAAATGCTCGGCGGATCTGTCGAAGAGGCGATGATCCCCGCATGCGCCATTGAGATGATCCATACCTATTCTCTGATCCACGATGATCTGCCCGGTATGGACGACGATACCCTGCGCAGAGGCGTGCCTACCAACCATGTGGTCTACGGAGTTGGGCAGGCGATCCTCGCGGGAGACGGTCTTTTGACGCATGCGTTTCAGATTATGGCCGAAAACGCGCTGAATTACCCCGAGCATGCGGTACGCCATATCTGGGCTATTCGAGAGATCGCTTCCGGCGCAGGCGTGAACGGCATGATCCAGGGGCAGAGCCTCGATCTCCTTTGCGAAAAGGAAGGCGGCGGTGCAAACGAGCTGGAGCTGATCCACCTTGGCAAAACAGCTGCCATGTTCCGCGCGGCTCTTCGCGCAGGCGGCAGGATCGCCGGGGCAGACGATGGAGAGCTGTACGCGCTGACGGAGTTTGCCCGCAATTACGGGCTTCTGTTCCAGTATGCGGACGATATCATGGACGTCGTCTCTTCCGCCGCAAAGATGGGCAAGAGCATTGGCAAGGATGAAAAGAGCGGAAAGCTGACCGCTGTGTCTCTCTATGGCCTGGACGGCGCGAAGGAGCGCTGCAGGACGCTGTATAATGACGCGGTCGATGCGCTGCGCGCATTCGGCGGCAGGGGCGAGTACCTGTTCCACGCCGCGCAGGACTGCGTTGAAAAGATCGATCTGTAAGGAGTTGACCGGAATTGAAGCAGCTGCTCGATCTTCTGGGCAACCGTGTGCTGTGGGCCTGCGTCATTTCCTGGGCGACGGCGCAGGGTGCGAAAGTCCTCCTATGCCGTCTGATCGAAAAGAAGTGGGATTGGAAGCGCTTTTTCGGCCTTGGCGGCATGCCTTCCTCGCATTCTTCCGTCATGTGCACGGTAACGATGTCGGCGGGCATTATGCGCGGCTTCGGCTCGCTTGAATTTGTGATGATGCTGGTCATCGCGCTCGTTGTGATGACGGATGCATCCGGCGTGCGGCGCGAAGCAGGACAGCATGCGCGCATACTGAACAAGATTTTGCAGGATATGAAAGAAAACGATAACGCCATTACATACGATACGCTCAAAGAACTGCTCGGCCATTCTCCGTTTGAAGTGCTCGTCGGCGCGCTGCTTGGCGTGCTGGTGGCGTTCGCGGTCATGTAAGGGCAGGCGGAGGTTCTCATGCTGCATGAACTGAATCTTCCGGGCGATCTGAAAGGGTTGAATACGGCCGAACTGAAGCAGCTTGCGCAGGAAATACGCAAGGAGCTGATCGAAACCGTAAGCGAAAACGGCGGCCATCTGGCGAGCAATCTGGGCGCGGTGGAATTGACCATCGCGCTGCATTGCGTTTTTGAAAGCCCTAAGGATAAGCTCGTGTTTGACGTAGGACATCAGGCCTATGTCCATAAAATGCTCACAGGGCGCGCAGGCGCCTTCAAAACGCTGCGGCAGCGGGGCGGCATCAGCGGGTTTCCCAACAGCCACGAAAGCCCGCACGATTCCTTTACCGCCGGGCATGCCTCAACGGCGATTTCGGCTGCTTTGGGGCTTGCAAGGGCGCGCGACTTGCGCGGGGAAAAGCATAATGTTGTGGCTGTGGTGGGCGACGGCGCGCTCACAGGAGGTATGTGCTACGAGGCGCTCAACGACGCGGGCAATTCCGGCACAAGGATGATTGTCGTGCTCAACGACAACGAAATGTCCATTTCGCGCAACGTGGGCGCGATGTCCACGCATCTGAGCGGCCTGCGACAGAGCGCGTCGTACATGCACGCGAAAGAAACCGTGCGCGGCGGGCTTGAAAAGATCCCCGGGATCGGCAGGAAAACCGTGAGGCTGATCGAGCGGATCCGTGACGCGGTAAAGGCGTTTCTGGTCGGAGACCGTTTCTTCGAGGCGCTTGGGTTCAGCTATTCAGGACCGATCAACGGGCACGATATCGAAGGGCTGATCAAGGCGCTGCGGGTAGCGGCAAAATCGAGCAGGCCTGTGGTGCTGCATGTTGTTACGCGCAAAGGGCAGGGATACATGCCCGCACAGCAGCAGCCGGACAGGTACCACGGGCTGGCGCCCAAGGGGAGCGGGACTCCTAAAGAATACGCGTCCACAGGCGCTGCTGCGGCTGACTGGCTGATTGAGCGCGCAAAAACGGACGAGCGCATCTGCTCTGTTGTGGCTGCCATGCCCTCCGGTACGCAGATGGACCGTTTTTTTGAAAGGTATCCGAAGCGTTCGTTTGACGTCGGCATCGCCGAAGAACACGCGGTGGAGATGGCGGCCGGACTTGCCGCAGGCGGGATGAGGCCGTTTGTGGCGATCTATTCCACCTTCCTGCAAAGGGCGGTCGACCAGATCCAGATGGATGTTTGTCTGCCTGAGCTGCCGGTCACCTTTCTTCTCGACCGCAGCGGCTTTGTAGGAGACGACGGCGCGACGCACCAGGGGCTGTACGATTTGACCTATCTGCGTCAGATGCCCAATATGACGATCGCAGTTCCTTCCTGTGTGGAGGATCTGCGCAGGATGATGGAGCTTTCCGTCGATCTGCGCGGGCCGATGGCGATCCGCTACCCGAAGACGCTGCCAATTTCTGCGATTGTGTCGCAGGGGTTCGGCATCGGGCAGGCGATTGTTCTGCGAAAAGGAAAGGATGCGGCTGTGTGGGCTCTTGGACCGATGGTGCAGCAGGCTTTGCTCGCTGCGGAGCTGCTTTCCGCCCGGGGCATTTCTCTGGAAGTGGTAGACGCGCGCTTTGTGAAGCCGCTGGACGAGGGGCTGCTGGAGCGGCATATTCGTGAAATGAAGACAATATTCACGCTGGAGGAGAACACGATCTGCGGCGGATTTGGCGCTTGTGTTATGGAATTTGTTTCGCGAAAGAGACTTCGGGCGGTTATTGTGCCTCTGGCCGCGCCCGATCGCTTTGTAACGCACGGAAAAATCGACGAGCAGAGAAAAGAATGTACGCTTGATGCAGATTCTATTGCAGATACAATTCATTCATGTTTGCATAACGAAATAATTTCGTAATATATTAAGAAGCTGATTGGCACAACATCTTGAAGCAGAACGCGGTCTGTTTCCCAGTACTTGCGATGAGAGAGGCCGGATGGCCGATGCAAAACGCATGCAAAGCGCGGTATATGAAACTTGTATGAATTGTTCAAAGATCGCTTGTTTTCAAGCGTTAATTGTGATATATCTTTATTAGAAGAAGGGGACATTCGTGCAGATCCGAAAGATAGGCATATGGTGGAATCCTGAAAAATCAAACGCGGTCTGTACTGCGGCAAGCGTTGCGCGTTCTTTCCAAAAAAGGGAAGTGTCGGTTTTTGCTGACAAAAAACTGGCCTCTGAGGCCGATTGCCCAGGAATACATGTGACAAATGACTTGTCGGAATGTGACGCAATTGTCGCAATCGGCGGAGACGGGACGCTGATATCCGCATTGGACAGCGCCGCGCCGCGCAGTATTCCGCTGCTTGGCGTCAATGCGGGTCGGCTGGGCTTTCTGGCGGAAGTAGAGACGGCGCAGATCGACGAGGCTGTGCAGGCGCTTGTCGAGGGCCGGTACGAGCTGGAGGAGCGCATGCTGCTGGAGGCGGATTTCGGCAGCGGCTATACATGCTGCGCGCTTAATGAATTCAGTTTCAGCCGTAAGGGCGCAGCGATCGGCATTACACAGCTAGATGTGTTTTGCGACGGATCGCTCGTGGACCGGATCGGCGGAGACGGAGTTGTGATCGCTGCGCCGACCGGTTCTACCGCGTATTCTCTGGCAGCCGGCGGGCCGATCGTCGCGCCAGGGCTGAATTGCATCTTAATCACGCCGGTCTGCGCGCACTCGCTGCGCTCCAGGCCTTGTATTCTTCCGCCGGACGTCGTCATCGAAGTGCGCGGCACAGGGCAGCGCGCGCCGCTGGAAGCGTTTGCGGACGGAAAGCCTGTTGGGCCGAGCGAGATTGCCAGCGCAAGGATCCGCCGAAGCGGGAAGAAGGCGTATTTCATCCGCCTGAAACCCTATGCATTTTTCGATCTGCTCCGGCAAAAGTTTGCCGATTGGTCGCATGAGTGAACCTTCAAAGAATTTGCGGTCAAAGGAGTCGGTAAAACCGATATGAAATCCATTCGCCATGCGATGATCCTGGAGATCATTGAGAGTAAGGATATAGAGACACAATCGGAGCTTGCAGAAGAGCTCAAGCGGCACGGCGTGAAGGTGACACAGGCAACGGTTTCGCGCGATATAAAAGATCTCAAGCTGATCAAAGCCCTTTCCGAAAAGGGCGGATATAAATATGCCACCGCAGAACGCGCGGAAAAGGGCATCAGCGACAGGCTCATCCGGATTTTTTCGGAATCGGTCCTGTCTATTAACGCTGCGGAGAACATCATCGTGATCAAAACTCTGACCGGCAGCGCGAGCGCCGCGGCAGAAGCGGTGGACAGCCTGCACTGGCCGGAAGTCGTGGGCACGCTGGCCGGAGACAACACCATCTTCGTCGTTGTGCAGACGAAAGAGATGGTTCCCGGCGTTGTTGCACGCTATCAGGCCATGCAGAAATAATCTTCCGCAAAGGAGAAGCGGAGATGCTCATTGAACTATCTATCCGAAATATAGCGCTGATCGAATCGCTGCGCATTCCTTTTGGCCCGGGCCTGAACATCCTTACCGGTGAAACAGGCGCGGGCAAAAGTATCGTTGTGGATTCTGTCTGCCTTGCGCTTGGCGGCCGGGCCGACAGAGACCTGATCCGTTCCGGCACGGAAAGCGCGAGCGTGCAGGCTGTGTTCGATATTTCCGACAACCCGCAGGTGCGCTCTCTGCTTGCGGAGTACGGGATCGACCCGGGCGACAATGTGATCACCGTGGGCAGAGAGCTTTCTGCAAACGGGCGGAATATTTGCCGAATTTGCGGTGCTGCTGCAACGCTCACACAGCTGCGCTCGCTCACGTCGCTTCTGATGGACATGCACGGGCAGCATGAGCACGCTCGACTGCTCGACCCGGCTGCGCACCTGAGTTTTCTGGACGAATGCGGAGACGATGAGCACCATCGTCTGATCGCAGAGGTGCGCGAGGCGTATGCCGCGTACGCGCAGGCCGAAAAGGAGCTGCGCAGCGCGAACGCGGATATTTCCGAGCGGGAACGCCTTGCCGACATGCTCCGGTTTCAGATCGCCGAGATCGATGAAGTACGCCCGAAGGCGGGGGAATACGAAAAGCTGGAAGCGAAGGCGAAGCTGTATGAGCATGCAGAGCTGATCGCCGACAAGGTGGAGATCGCCTACACGCAGGCGTATGCCGGCGCAGGGCGCAGCGCAGGCGCACAGGAAGCGCTGAAGAAAGCCATGAACGCGATGAGCGCCATCGCTGAGTTCGACCCGCGCTTTTCGCTGCTGCACGAGCGGCTGGAAGAGAGCTATTATATGGTGCAGGATATCGGCCTGGAGCTGCAGGATATCCGCGACGGACTGGATTACGACCCGGGAAAGCTGGGCAGGATCGAAGACCGGCTGGATGCTCTGAAGCGCCTGATGCGAAAGTACGGGCCGGAGGTTGCCGATGTACTTGCGTTCCGAGCGGACGCCGCTGCGCGTTTGGATTCGCTCGACAACGCCGATGAGCGACGCGAAGAATTGGAAAAGGCGCTGAAAAAAGCGGATGCAAAGTACTCAAACCTGTGTGCAAAGCTGACGGAAAGTCGTCAGCGCATCGCCGATTTTTTCTGCACGGCAGTGCGCAGCGAGCTGACCGAACTTGGCATGCCGAAGATCCGTTTCGAAGCGCGCTTTGCGCCGCGCACGAAGATGCATTCTCCGACGGGTTCCGATGTGGTCGAGCTCGTTATTTCCCCTAATCCCGGCGAGCCGCTCAAGCCGATGGCTTCTATCGCCTCCGGCGGCGAGCTGGCGCGCATCATGCTCGCGTTCAAGACTGTGCAGAACCAGCAGGGCGGAGCGGGCACGATGGTGTTTGACGAGATCGACACCGGTGTGAGCGGGCGGATGGCGCAGGCTGTGGGCGAGAAAATGGCCCGGATCGGCTTCGGCAAGCAGGTCATATGCGTTACGCATCTTCCGCAGATCGCAGCGATCGGCGACAGGCAGTATTTGGTAGAGAAAAACGAGGAGAACGGGCGCACGGAGACGAATGTTCGCTTGCTGGATGACGAAGGACGCGCCCTTGAGCTTTCGCGCCTCGTTGGCGGAGCGGAGGACGAAGGCAGCGCGCTGGAGCATGCGAGAAGTATGCTGCGGCAGGCGGAAAAGAGAAAGACAGAAATGCGCATCTAAAATGTATTGTAGAAGCCTTCCGGTTTGTCCGGCGGGCTTCTTTTTTTACATATTCTCCGGCAAAACGAACCATACTTCCTGTGATAAAAGGGAGGGATGGAAGTGTTTTTTGCCGTGGTCACCCTCATTCAGCTTTGTGTCACGCTGATCATGGGCGCGTATTTTTTCAAACAGCTCAAAACTACGCAGGAGGCACAGGCTCCGCAGAAGGGTTCGTATTCCCGGAGCGAGCAGGAGCGGCTTATCAAACTGCGCTCGATCCGCCTGAGCGAGCCGCTGGCGGAGAAGGCAAGGCCGGAGAATCTTTCGGACATTATTGGACAGGCGGAAGGGATACGGGCTTTGCGGGCAATCCTTTGCGGCGCACATCCGCAGCATGTGATCATATACGGGCCGCCGGGCGTCGGCAAGACATGCGCAGCCCGCCTTATGCTGGAAGAGGCAAAGCGTTCTGAGGGGACGCCGTTTTGCGAGAAGGCACCGTTTATCGAGGTGGACGCGACCTGCGTGCGATTCGACGAACGATCCATCGCCGATCCGCTCATCGGCAGCGTGCACGATCCGATCTATCAGGGCGCAGGGCCTTTGGGCATGAACGGAATCCCGCAGCCGCGCGAGGGCGCAGTCACACGCGCGCACGGCGGCGTGCTCTTTCTCGATGAGATCGGCGAGATGCAGCCCATTCAGATGAACAAGCTGCTCAAGGTGCTGGAGGACAGAAAGGTGCGCTTTGAAAGCGCATATTACGACCCGGACGACCGAAAGACGCCGGCGTACATACACGATATATTCAAAAACGGCCTTCCGGCGGATTTCCGGCTCGTCGCGGCCACGACGCGTTCTCCGGAGGATATTCCTCCGGCGCTGCGTTCCAGATGCATGGAGGTATACTTTCGTGCGTTGGAGCCGGAAGAATTGGCAGACATTGCTGAAGGAGCAGCGCAGCGGCTCGGCTGCAGCATGGAGCGCGAATGCGCTGTGCTGATCGGTTCTGCGGCAAGCTGCGGGCGAGACGCGGTAAATATCGTGCAGATGGCGGCAAGCTCTATTGAAGCGGAAGGCAGAAGCGTTATTGGGCGAAAGGATATTGAATGGGTGATGGAGTGCTGCGGTTTTGCACCCCGCAGCAAGCAGGGGCTACCGGACAAAACGCGATGCGGGCGGGTAAACGGCCTTGCGGTGTACGGGACGCAGCAGGGGGCGGTATTGCGGATCGACGCATCTGTTGCGCCGGGCAGCGGCAGGATACACCTGACGGGCGCAGTGGATCAAGAGGAGATCGGTTCCGGGCGCGGACGAACGATCCGCCGAAGCGGCATGGCAAAGGATGCAGCGGAGAAAGCTGCGTTCATCCTGCGCAGCAGGGGAATTCTGAATGATCGTATAGACGTGCATATCGATTTCCCGGGTGGGATCCCGGTAGACGGGCCTTCGGCAGGTCTTGCGATGTGCATTGCGGCGTATTCGGCGATCTATGGCGTGCCGGTGCGAAACGAGATTGCGATGACGGGCGAGATCAGCATGCAGGGGGATGTTCTGCCGGTCGGCGGAGTGAGCCGAAAGATCGACGCGGCGGAACGGATCGGCTGCAGCGAGGTTTTGATCCCGCACGAAAACTGGCAGGAGGCATATGCGCAGCGAAAGGTGAAGGTCACAGCGGTGCGTTCCATAGAAGAAGCGATGCGTGCGGCGTTTTCAACGGAAGATCATGCAGCTGCGCATTCTGCAACGCCCGAAATTAGCGCTGAACGATTGGCTGCGCAGGGCTCGGCAGAGGGTTTGACCAGCGCAGAAGCAAGAAAACAGGGCTGAAGAGCGGAAAATTATGCTGATTTCCTGTAAAAAGAGCGATTGAAGAGCAGAAAACGATTGCAAAGTGGGGCGGGTTATGGTATACTAAACAAGCTGTTTAGTTGGAATTACAGGAGGGTTTTATTTCATGAATGCCGTACTTATTCTTGTCAATATTCTGCTCGCTCTGGTCGCGATCGTTCTGATCGTCTCCGTTCTTGCGCAGGAAGGCACCCGTCAGGGCCTCGGCGCTATCACCGGCGGCGCGGAAACCTTCTTTGGTAAGAACAAGGCCAAGAGCATTGAAGGCAAGCTGGAACTGATCACCAAGATCGGCGCGACTGTCTTTATCGTTCTCGCTATCGTTTCTACTCTGCTCACCTCTTCCATCAATAAGAACAACACCATCGTTGTTGACGACGCCGCTGTTGTGGAAGATCATGTCCATACCGAAGGCGAAGAGCACGTACACGAGGAAGAAACCACCGGCAAAGAGACCGAGGCTACCGAATCTGAGGAAACTGCCGAGACCGAGTCTACGGAAGGCTAATTTTACCGAAATACAGAGCCGACGGGTTTCCGTCGGCTCTTTTCATGCCCTGACGAATGCGAAAGGTTTCTTGCGCTGCAGGGCATACTGCACACGCGTGGAAAGGAGGAGGACGGAATGCCCTTTGTACAGGAGGAACTGGTTGGACTTTTGCTCAAAAGGCCGCGGGCCGAGGACGAAGATTTTATCTGCAGGCAAGCGCAGATTTCCAAGGAAGAGCTGCAGGCTGTTCTTCCGGAAGCGCTGCGCACGGCGACGGTCGTTCGGACGCGCAAAGGCCGATATTCTACGCCGCAGCAGTTGGGGCTGATCGTTTGCCGGGTTACGGCGGGCGGGTCGCTTTTGTTCGGCAGACCGCTGGATGAAGAACTCCGGCATGCTCTGCGCGGAGATATCCGCCTGGATATGCCTACGGAAAGCGCGTGGCCGGACGATACTGTTCTCGTACGCCTGACGGACAGCGGAGAAAAGCC
>JAFQGN010000049.1 GCA_017398245.1 Clostridia bacterium
ATCGATCATCATTCCCGTATACAATGCACAGGAGCATATCCCGGCCATGCTGGGCTGTCTGCGCGCGCAGGCGGCTTCCGGCATGGCTTTTGAGGCTGTGTTCGTAAACGACGGTTCGACAGACGGCAGCCCTTCCCTGCTGAAAACAGCGCAGGCAAAAGAGAGCTTTGCGCTGCGGGTGATCGACAAGGAAAACGGCGGCGTGAGCAGCGCGCGGAACGCCGGGCTTGCCGCCGCGCAGGGCGAATACGTGGCCTTTGCGGATGCGGACGACCTGCTCGCGCCGAATTACGTGCAGGTGCTTACCGTGTACGCGCAGGCGAAGCCGGATGTTCTCCGCTTTGGCTTTACGCGCGTGGATGCGGGCGCGGCGTCCATTCCCGCAGCGCAGGGCATCCTGCCCGAAAAGGCGGACAAAAACGCACTTCTGAAAGAGTTTCTGCGCGATCCGAAGCTGTTCGGGCCGTACGGCTTTCTCTTCCGCCGGGAATTCTTGCTGGAAAACGCCCTGCGCTTTGCCGAAGGTCGGGCATATTACGAGGATTACGATTTTCTGGTGCGCGCGGTCGCTCTGGCCGAAAACATCCTGAGCGCGCAGAGCGTTCTGTACGCCTACAGGCAGGCGGCGGGCTCGGCCATGATGCGCTTTAGCGCGCAGAGGGTGGAATGTCTGGAACTTGCCGACGAGCTGTGCCTGTTTTTGCAAGAACACGAGTGTCCGGCGGCGGCAGAATTTGAAAAATGGTACAAGGCGCGGCTGTACTGGGCCGCATACTGGCAGGCGTGCATGGCGCTGCCCTCCCCCGCCGATGCAAGGCGTTTTCTGCGCGCAACGGGCGGGCGGAAATTACTGTGCAGGCTGACCGGGTACCCCTCGCGCATGGTTGCGGCCACGGCTGCGCTGGGCGCGTTCTGCCCGGAGGCCTATGCCTTGCTGGCCAAGCAGCTGGGCGGGCGGCGTTCCTTTTTGCAGGAAATGCGCCGCGACGAGGCGGACGCGCTTCTGCGCGCGCTCATGCCCGGCAAGAGCCGCGCTGCGCAGGGCTAAGCGTGCTTGAATCTAAAACGGGACACGTAGTGCCGTACGCCCTGCTCTTGAAAAAATCTTTGCCGAGCAAGGCAAAACAGGAGGATCACATGTTTCTGGAAACACAGCGGCTGGTTCTCCGCAAATGGGAGGAAGCTGATTTTGCCGCCTTTTACAGCTGGGCGGCGGACAGCGAAATGTGCCGCATGCTGGGCCGGCCCGAAATTACCGACGAGCCGAGCGCACGCCGCATTTTTGATTGGCTGAAGGACCGCGAGCCGCGCGGCTACGCCATTTTGCTCAAGGAGACCGGGCTTTGCATCGGCAATCTGACCGTCACACGGCCTTCTCCCTTTGTGCTTCTGCGGCCGCAGGTACGCGGAAAAAGCGGCTGCGCGCTTTCGTTCGCCATCTCGCGCGAATACCGGCGGCTCGGGCTGATGGAAGAAGCCGTGCGGGCTGTAATCGCACGGCTGTTTGAAGAGGGCTGCGCGTACATCAACTGCGGCCATTTCGATTTCAACCTGCCCTCCGCCGCGCTCCAGAGGAAGCTGGGCTTTGCGCACCTGGCGACCGAGACCGTGCGCGAGGGCGAGACGGAGCTGGTCTGCATCGAAAACATTCTCTGGAAAGACGAGATGCAGGAATAAACTGCGCGCTGTCCCCTCGGACACACAAAAACGGCCCCTTCCCCTGCGGGAAGAGGCCGTTTTTCATTGGCACGATACATCTCAGCGGCCGAAGAGCTGCACCCAATAGGTGACGGAGCCGACCGTATACGCGCACACGCCGATCTTGGTATACTGCGGGCGCAATACATTGCCGCGATGCCCGGCGGAGGACATGAATGCCGCCTGGCATTTATACGCCGTGGAATAGCCGCGCGCGATGTTTTCGGCATAGGCGCCGGAATACACGGTGGACCAGCTGGTGCCGTCGGGCCGGGTATGGCTGAATTTGCGCGCAATCTCCTGCGCGCGGGTGCGCGCGGCTTCGGTCAGAGCCGGGTCGACCGAAAGCCGCCCGAGGCCGTAGCGCGCGCGGTCGGCGTTCACCTCGTTCACAAGGTCCTGCGCAAGGGCGGTCGAAAAGCCCGCAGCGGGCGTGGTCGTGAGAAAATAGCCGTTGGGGGCATAGTAGCGATAAGTCTGTGCGTTCGCCGCGCCGGGCAGCGCGAGTGCAAGGGCCGCCAGCACGGCAAACAAACGCCTTTTGCTTTTATGCATTGGTATCCCTCCAAAGTAATGAATGCGGAGCATGCTCATGCAAACAGGATACCCCCTGCGCGGCGGCTCGGTCAACGCAGATGGCAGGAAATGGCGCTGGTAAGATCTGCCCGGCAGATGTTTCTAAAAAACACTTGACCGGTATATACCGCCGCATGGTACACTGGTAACAAACAAAACACGGAGGCGAATGGATATGAAAGTATTGCTGATCAACGGCAGCCCCAAGGCAAACGGCAACACTGCCGCCGCGCTGAACGAAATGGCGAAAATCTTTGCCGAGGAAGGGATCGAGACCGAGACGATGCACATCGGCAACAAGGATATCCGCGGCTGCATCAGCTGCGGCGGGTGCCGTAAAAACGGCAAATGCGTATTTGACGACGCCGTGAACGAAGCGGCGGAGAAATTCGAGCAGGCCGACGGTCTTGTCGTCGGAAGTCCGGTCTATTACGCCTCGGCCAACGGCACGCTGCTCTCCTTTATGCAGCGCCTGTTCTATTCCACCCGCTTTGATAAGCGCATGAAGGTCGGCGCGAGCGCGGTCGTCGCGCGCCGGGGCGGCCTCTCCTCCACCTACGATGAGCTGAACAAATTCTTCGGCATTTCGGGCATGCCCATCGCCGCGGGTCAGTATTGGAACAGTCTGCACGGCGGCGCGCCCGGCGAAGTCGAACAGGACGCCGAGGGCATGCAGGGCATGCGCACGCTCGCGCGCAATATGGCCTTCCTGATGAAGAGCATCGCGCTGGGCAAGGAAAAATACGGCCTGCCCGAGCGCGAAAAGGGCGTGTTCACCAATTTCATCCGCTAAAAGATACGTTGAGAGACCTTTCTTGAAAGAAAGGTCTCTCAAACTCTTCCAAAGAACTTTTATTTGCGATGCAGGCGCCCCCCATTCACATTCTCGCAGCCGCCCGAAGGAAAACGTTGAGGGAACTTTCTTGAAAGAAAGTTCCCTCAAACTCCTTCAAAGAACTTTTATATGCGGTGCAGGCTTAACATCCTATCTTTGCTTTGCCGCCGCTTCACGGCACAGGGACGCCGGACTGACCGTGCGAAGCATCAGCAGCCGGTCAATGTGCGGAGCAATAGGCCGCGATCGCCTTCCCGGCATATTCCGCCGTGCCGGGCGCATGCCGGTCGATATTGGCGCGGAAGCGCTCGTCTGCGGTATACATCTGCCCAAGGCCGGCGAGGATCGGCTTTGTGCAGGTGTAAAAATGCGCGGTGATATACTCCTGCAGCCTCCGGGCCAGCGCCTGCGCCTGCGCGCAGTCCGCGCTCTGTCCGCTTTGCATGCAATCGGCAAAGGCGGCGAAGATCTCCTCCATCCCCTCGCCGAGGGCCTGCGCTTCCTCGCTCGTGCGGCCACGGCTTTTGCTCTCGTATTCGGCATAGGCCTTCGTGCCGCCCCATTTTTCCTTCACTTCGGCTTTGTACTGCTCAAAGTCGTTTTTTTCCAATGCGGTCATGTTCATCGTACCTCCCTGCAAGGCCTCGTCTACGGCCGTGATCAGCCGCTCGAGCCTCTCTTTTTTGCGCCGCAGCAGCTCCCTTTGCGCAAGGAGCGCCTCGGCTGCGTCGTAACCCGGAGCGGACAGAATTTCGCAGATGGTTTTCAGCGGAAGATCCAGTTCGCGGAAGAACAGAATCTGCTGCATGCGCGCAAAGCAGGCCTCGTCATACAGCCGATAGCCGGTGCGCTCGTCCACCTCAGCCGGTTTGAGCAGCCCGATCTGATCGTAATAATGCAGCGTGCGCACGCTCACGCCCGTACATTCGGAAAACCGTTTGATCTGCATTTTCATTTCTTTCACCCCGCGCACTCAGTATACGCTATGACGCAGCGTAAGAGTCAAGCGCAAAATATGCTCAGCGCAGGCGGCTGATGGGATCGGCCAGCTTCATAACGGCCTTGAGCTTTTCGGAAAACTCGCCGTCCTCCAGACAGCGGCGCACGTTCCATGTGCGCTCGGAAAGAGCGGCCAGGTTTTCGCGCACGCGCATGATCTCCTCTTCGTAGCTGCATTCCCACGCGCAGAGGATGCCGCCGAGCACCTGTTCGGTGGGCTGCAGGTGCAGCGGGTTCAGGTGGGTGACCGAAGTTTTGGTGGGATGATACCAGGAATAGATATCCCACTGCATGATATCCTTGGAATCCCAGCGGAAGCGGTTGGGCACGATATACATCGGCTGCCAAGCGGCGTTGACGACCTCGAAGCCGTCGGCGACCATGGCGTCGGCAAGGTAATAATACGATTCCCACGCAATGACCAGCACGTCG
>JAFQGN010000050.1 GCA_017398245.1 Clostridia bacterium
GGAGAAGAGATGGAGTATGCGTTTCTGTCGGCGGAAAACATGGACGCCTACATAATATACCTGAAAAGAGCGATGCAGGACGAGCCGGAGAAGATGCTTGCAGAGCGGATCGACGAAAAAGCGTTAAGGGAACGGCTGGATGACCCTTTTTATGGGAGCAAAAGGTCGATACTGGCGATGCAGGACGGCGAGGCTGTGGGCAGGATAGAGTACCATTTTTATGGGTGCTTGCAGGACGGGTACAGGATGGCGTATGTAGACTGGGTGTATGTACTGAGGGAGTATCGCCGCAGGGGCATTGCGCGAGGCCTGTTTTGCGAATTTGAAAAGGACTGCGTACGAAACAGGATAGACCAGTATTACCTGATACGCGCGACGAACGGCGAAGCGGAGCGGTTTTACGCAGGCTTCGAGGGCGCACAGATGGGCGAGGAGCCGCTTTTGAGAAAGAACATGGGATGAGGCTTGGCCTGATCGTAGGGAATTATTCACACACAGGAAACACATGCGCCGGAAAATATGTGCCGGCGTGGAGTATAATAATGCCGGAAGATATGGGGAAACGCCCTGTTTACGATATGTTTCCGCGGTGCGCGTGCGCATCCGGAAGTGAGGAGAAGGTATGTTGAAGAGCATTCGGCCGCGCGGTATGGCGGCTTTGGTTTTGTGTATGCTGCTTTGTTTGTGCAGCGTTGGAGCGTTCGCGCAGGGGAACCTGATTGCGAACCCGCAGATCGACCTGAGCGAGGGCATGGCCGCGGGCTGGTCGACTGACGCGTGGGATCCTTCGCGCTCGGTGCTGGAGGCGGACGAGAGCGGAGTGGAGGGCGGCTGCCTGCACATTATCAACAATGCGGAAAACGACGCGCGCTTTGTGCAGACGATTCAGGTGGAGCCGAACACGGTGTACCGCCTGGCCTGCCTTGTGCGCGTGCAGGGCGCGACCGGTACGGCCGGCGCGAATATTTCCGCCGGCAATTCGTATGCGGTCTCCGCGCCTGTGTTTGACACGGACGGCGGCTGGGTGGAGACGGAGATGTACGGCGTGACGGGCGAGGGGCAGACCGAGCTGACGGTATGGCTGCGCCTGGGCGGATATTCGGCCACGACGGCCGGCGAGGCATGGTTTGACGACGTGCGGGTCGAAAAGGTGGAACAGGTACCCGAGGGCGCGGCGGTGCAGCAGCTGGGTTCGTTCAGCATGCAGGCGGCGACGGTGGAGGACGAGGCGCCGGACGAAGAAGAAGTGCAAAGGAACAGCACGGCGCTGTTGGGCGCGTTTGCGGCTGCGTTTGCCGCGGCGTGCGCGATCGTTGGGCTGTGTTCGATGCGCGGATCTGGAAGAGAGATCGGCCGGACGGAAGAGATGCAGTGGCACGGCAGCGTATTGCTGTTTGCGGCGCTGGCCGTGCGGCTGGTGACGGCGCTGTTCATACGCGGGTTCGATACGGATATCAACTGCTTCCTGAGCTGGTCGCAGAGGGTGTTTACGGTGGGGCCGGTCGGGTTCTATGCGCCGGATGTGTTTTGCGATTACCCGCCGGGATACATGTATGTGCTGTGGCTCAGCGGCGCGATGCGCGCGCTGCTGGGACAGATGGACGGCGGCTCCGGCGCGGTACTGCTGATCAAGCTGCCCAACATTGCGGCGGACATTGCCGCGTGCTTTATGCTGCACAGGTTCATCGGCAGGCGCGGCATGGGCCGCAGCGCGCTGATGTGCGCGGCGCTGTACGCGCTCAACCCGGCGGTCATTCTGGACAGCGCGGGCTGGGGCCAGACGGACGGGCTGCTTTCGCTGCTGATCGTGGGAACGCTTGTGCTGGCAGCGGACAAAAAATGGCTGCGCTGCATGGCAGTATACGCGCTGGCCGTGCTGGTGAAGCCGCAGGCGCTGCTGTTTGCGCCGCTGGGCGTGATGCTGCTGGCGGCGGATGTGATCAAGAGCGAGAACAAGGGAAAAGCCGCCTTGCGCGCGGCGGGCGGGATCGGCCTGGCGCTGGTGATCTGGGCCGGGCTTTCGGCGCCCTTTGCCATGAAGCAGGTTTCGGAAGGATTCCCGGATGCGCCGGCGATTCTGCAGCCGCTGCTGTGGCTGTTTGAAAAGTATTTCGGCACGCTGGGCTCGTATTCGTATTACACGGTGAGCGCGTGCAACATTTGGGATCTGCTGGGGCTGAACTGGGAAGATATCGAAGCCGGCTGGGCGCAGTGGGCCGGCTGGGGTGCGTATGCTGCGGCGTTTGGATTTGCGGCGTGGATGATCGCAAAGAACAGGCGAAGCGGCAGGGTGTATCTGATCGGTGCGGCGATGCTGGCGATCATGTTCACGTTCGGGCTGAAGATGCATGAGAGGTATCTGTTCCCGGCGATCCTTTTGCTGTGCTTTGCGGCGAACGAGGACGAGGACGTGCGCATTCCCATTGCGGCAGTGCTGATCAGCTGCGCGCAGCTGATCAACATGGGGCTGGTGCTGATATACAACTGGACGCTGTTTGCCCCGCGCGCGATCGTTGTGGCGGCGGATAGTATCGTGATCGCAGCGTGCGCGCTGCTGGTATGGACGTGCGCGGACCTTTGTCTGCGTGAGCGTGCGATCAGCGTGACGCGCATATACAAGCCTTCCGCCAAGCGGCTGGAGATACAGGAGCAGCAGGCGAAGAAGGCAGTGGGCAGCGGGCTGTTTGACGAAAGGGATTACAGAATGAAGATGACGAAGAAAGAGAAAATTGCGATCATCGCCGTGACGCTGCTGTACAGCGTGTTCACCTTCCTGAACCTGGGCACGCTTTCCGCCCCGCAGACGAGCTGGACTTCCGCGCAGGGCACGGGAGAGCCGCTGGTGTTCAACGAGGGGGAAGAGAACGAGGTCGTATTCAGCGGAGAGCGGGTCGTGTTCGACCTGGGAGAAGAGCGGAAATTTGCGCTGATGTATTACGGCGGGATCTGCAACAGTACGTTTGCGGTGGAGTTCTCGTTTGACGGCGTGGATTATACCGAGCCGGTCATCGCCAAGTACAACCAGGGCGAGATCTTCCGCTGGCTGCAGCTGCAGGAGATGAGGATCGACGAGAAGGGCGAGATCGAGGACGCGTATGGCTATATGTGGAACGCGGCGCGATACATGCGCCTGACTGCGCAGGAGAGCGGGCTGGTGCTTTCGGAGATCGCCTTTATGGGCGAGGACGGAACGCCCTGGCCGGTGGTTTCGGTCACTTCCGAAAACCAGAACGATGTGCTGGCGCTGATCGACGAGCAGGACACGGTTCCGGAGCGTCCTTCGTATTACAACAGCAGCTATTTTGACGAGATTTACCATGTGCGCACGGCGTACGAGCACATCCACGGCATGCACACGTATGAATGGACGCATCCGCCGCTGGGCAAGCTGCTGATCGCGCTGGGGATTTCGATCTTCGGGATGAACCCGTTTGGCTGGCGCTTTGCCGGCGCGCTGGCGGGCGTTGTGATGGTGCCGCTGATGTACATGCTGGTACGGCAGATTTCGCGCAGCAAGCTGGCCGCGTTCTTTGGCATGATGCTGATGACGCTGGACTGCATGCACTTTACGCAGACGCGCATCGGAACGATCGACAGCTTTGCGGTGATGTTCATCATGCTGATGTACCTGTTTATGTTCCGCTATGCGCGCATGAGCATGTACAGGGACGGGCTGAAAAAGACGCTGGTACCGCTGGCGCTGTGCGGATTGAGCTTTGCGCTGGGCTGCGCGACGAAGTGGATATGCATTTACGCGGGCGTGGGCCTTGCGGTGCTGTTCTTCTGGACTATGGCGCGCAGGTATATGGAATACCGGCATGCGATGGGCGGCATGCGCGCGTTTGCGCCCAAGGAGAGGCGGATCGCTCAGCAGGCGGTGAAGAACTTCTGGCATGACGCGATCGTGACTTGTCTGTGGTGCTGCGTGTTCTTTATCGCGGTGCCGCTGGTGGTGTATTACTTCTCGTATTACTGGCAGCTCAAGCCGGACGGCGCGTTCAACGTGAAGGCGGTTGTGGAGCTGCAGAAAACGATGCTGGGCTATCACGGAGGGTTGGCCGACGACGACCATTTCTTCCGCTCGCCGTGGTACGAATGGCCGCTGATCGTGAAGCCGATGTGGTACTATTCCGGCACGGATTTTGTGCAGGAAGGGTATATTTCGTCGATTTCGTGCATGGGCAACCCTGCGGTATGGTGGGGCGGCCTGATCGGGCTGATCTACGTGCTGGTGAAGTGGGTGCGCAGCGGCTGCAGGGACAGGCAGAGCCTGGTGCTGCTGATCGGCTTTGCGAGCCAGTACATGCCCTGGGTGCTGGTGCCCAGATCCACGTTCATTTACCATTATTTCGCCAGCGTGCCCTTTATCATTGCCTGCGCGGCGATGATGATACAGGATATCGAGCGCAGGAACAGGGCGCTGGCAAGGCAGATCGCCGGGGTGTGGATCGGCGCGGCGGCGGTGCTGTGCGCGGCGTTCTACCCGCTGATGAGCGGAACGCCGATCCCGCTTGCGTATGCAAAGTACCTGCGGTGGTTCAACTGGTATAATTATTAAGGTTGGGGACGCCGGGGGACGCTGGAGTAACGTTGGGGCGCTGCCCCAAACCCCGCTTAAGGGAATGATTCCCTTAAGAATCCTCATTATA
>JAFQGN010000051.1 GCA_017398245.1 Clostridia bacterium
AAAAAAGCCCGGAAAACAGGCGTTTTCCGGGCTTGATTTACAAAAAAATAACCCGCTGGAATTGACAGCAGGCATAAAAAGCACTATAATATTAAATTGCACTCGTGGCGGTATCGGGGCAGGGCTCCCCTTCCCCCAACCACCTTGCGCAGTGTATTGTACACCCTTTTGCGGAACCTGTAAATAGGGTTTTTGCAAAAAATTTACTGAATCTGTTTTCGCACCGGGATTATCAGCGTGGAAGGTGAGATAGCCGATATGGTACATCCTGTCAAACAGGGCAAGCGCACGCGCATGAGCTTTGCCCGAATCGAAGAGGCTCTTTCGGTTCCGGATCTGATCGAGATCCAGAAAAACTCCTATCAGCGTTTTCTGAAGGAGGACCTGCGCGAGGTTCTGGCTGACGTTTCCCCGATTACCGACTACTCCAACAGCCTGATTCTGGAGTTTGTCGATTATTCGCTGGATTCTCAGCCCAAGAACTCCATGGCCAAGTGCCGCGAATGCGACCTGACGTATGCGGCTCCCCTTCGCGTTACCGTTCGTCTGACGAACACGGAAACGCATGAGATCAAGGAGAGCGAGGTCTTCATGGGCGATTTCCCCATCATGACCGAAAACGGCACGTTCCTGATCAACGGAGCGGAGCGCGTTATCGTCTCTCAGCTCGTCCGTTCCCCGGGCGTGTATTACGCCAAGACCATCGACAAGTCCGGCTCCAGCCTGTACTCCTGCACCGTGATCCCGAACCGCGGCGCCTGGATCGAATACGAGACGGACTCCAACAACGTGCTCTATGCCCGTCTGGACCGCGCCCGCAAGCTGCCCATCACCGTGCTGCTGCGCGCGCTGGGCTTTGAATCCGACGCCCAGCTGGTCGAGATGTTCGGCAACGACGAGCGCATCAACGCCACCATCGCGCGCGACAGCGTGACCGATAAGGACGGCGAACGCCGTTTCACCCGCCGCGAGCAGGCCCTGATCGAAATTTACAATAAGCTGCGCCCGGGCGAGCCGCCGTCGGTGGACAGCGCGCAGAGCCTGATGAACGCCCTGTTCTTCGATCCCAAGCGCTACGATCTGGCCAAGGTCGGCCGCTATAAGTTCAACAAGAAGCTGGCCATCGCGGCCCGCATCGTGAACCACAAGGCTGCCGAAGCCGTGACCCACCCCACCACAGGCGAAGTGCTGGCGGAAGCGGGCGAGGAGATCTCCCGCGAGGCGGCCGAGCGCATCCAGAACGCCGGCGTGAACCGCGTCGTGCTTGCCGAGGAAACGCAGGACGTGATCGTGCTGGGCAACAACTTCGTGCGCTTTGACGAGTTCATGTCCGAGTACGACCCGGATCTGTACGCGCAGTACAGCGCCGAGGAAGTTACCTTTGCCGAGCGCGTGTACGTGCCGGTGCTGATGGAAGTCATCGACAAGTGCAAGGCCGACGGCCTGCCCTTCAACCAGCTGCTGAAGGAGAACATGTCCCGCCTGGTGCCCAAGTACATCACGGTGGACGACATCGTCGCCTCTGTCAGCTATCAGGTCGGCCTGTTCCACGGCGTGGGCGGCATCGACGATATCGACCATCTGGGCAACCGCCGTCTGCGCAGCGTGGGCGAGCTTTTGCAGAACCAGATCCGCGTTGGTATGAGCCGTCTTGAGCGCGTTGTCAAGGAGCGCATGGCCATTCAGGACCTGGACAAGGTCCGCCCGCAGGATCTGATCAACATCCGTCCCGTCTCCGCTGCCATCAAGGAGTTCTTCGGCTCCTCGCAGCTGAGCCAGTTCATGGACCAGCCCAACCCGCTTTCGGAGCTGACGCACAAGAGGCGTCTTTCCGCCCTGGGCCCGGGCGGCCTGAACCGCGACCGCGCCTCCTTCGCGGTGCGAGACGTTCACTACAGCCACTATTCCCGTATCTGCCCGATCGAGACGCCTGAAGGCCCGAACATCGGTCTGATCGGTACGCTGGCCACCTTTGCCCGCATCAACCAGTACGGCTTTATCGAGGCCCCGTACCGCCGCGTGGACAAGGAAAACAAGCGCATCACCGACGAGATCGTGTACATGACTGCGGACGAAGAGGACAACTACATCATCGCCCAGGCCAAGGAAGAGATCGACGAGAACGGATATTTCGTGAACCCGCGCGCCACCGTGCGCAAGAGGGAAGAGATCCTCGAAATGGGCGTTGAAAACGTGGACTTTATCGACGTTTCTCCGCGCCAGATGATCTCTGTCACCACCGGCATGATCCCGTTCCTGGAGAACGACGACGCCAACCGCGCCCTGATGGGCTCGAACATGCAGCGTCAGGCCGTGCCGCTGCTGATCCCGGAAGCGCCGTTCGTGGGCACCGGTATCGAATATAAGGCCGCGTGCGATTCCGGCGTTGTGACCCTCGCCAAGAGGGCCGGCACCGTGGTAAGCGTTGCGGCAGACGAAGTGGTCGTCCGCGCCGAAGACGGCACGCTGGACCGCTACAAGCTGAACAAGTTCATGCGTTCCAACCAGGGCACCTGCATCAACCAGCACCCGATCGTCTCCAACGGCGAGCAGGTGGTCGAAAAGCAGGTTCTGGCCGACGGCCCGAGCACCGATCAGGGCGAAATGGCCCTGGGCCGCAACGTGCTCATCGGCTTCATGACGTGGGAAGGCTACAACTACGAAGACGCCGTCCTGCTCAATGAAAAGCTGGTCAAGGAAGACAAGTACACCTCCATCCATATTGAAGAATATGAATGCGAGGCCCGCGATACCAAGCTTGGTCCGGAAGAGATCACGCGCGACATCCCCGGCGTGGGCGACGACGCGCTGCGCGATCTGGACGAGCGCGGCATCATCCGCGTGGGCGCGGAAGTGCGCGCAAACGACATTCTGGTCGGCAAGGTCACCCCGAAGGGCGAGACCGAGCTGACGGCGGAAGAGCGCCTGCTGCGCGCCATCTTTGGCGACAAGGCCCGCGAAGTGCGCGATACTTCTCTGCGCGTGCCGCACGGCGAATTCGGCATCATCGTGGACGTGAAGATTTTCACCCGCGACAACCGCGACGAGCTCAGCCCGGGCGTCAATAAGACCGTCCGCGTCTATATCGCCCAGAAGAGAAAGATCTCCGTGGGCGACAAGATGGCAGGCCGCCACGGCAACAAGGGTGTTGTTTCCCGCGTTCTGCCGCAGGAAGATATGCCGTTCCTGCCGGACGGTACTCCCATTGAGATCGTTCTGAATCCTCTGGGCGTCCCCTCCCGTATGAACATCGGTCAGGTTCTGGAATGCCATCTGGGTCTGGTCGCCAAGACCATGGATATGTATGTGGCGACCCCCGTTTTCGACGGTGCAACGGAAGATGATATCATCAACGGCCTTGCAAACGCCGGCCTCTGCCGCGACGTGATGCTGGGTGAAGATGACGGCTCCCGTCAGCTGTACGAACAGGTGGGCATGAAGGGCGGCCGCGCCGATCTCCGCCGCCTCTCTGAAGAAGAGATGGCAGACAAGGAATTCATCGCAGGTCTGAAGGCTGAAAAACGTCTGAAGATCGTGGACGGCAAGACCCTGCTGTACGATGGCCGTACCGGCGAACCCTTCGACAACCCTGTCACCGTTGGCTACTCTTACTATCTGAAACTGCACCATCTGGTCGACGACAAGATCCATGCCCGTTCCACCGGTCCTTACTCCCTGGTCACCCAGCAGCCTCTG
>JAFQGN010000052.1 GCA_017398245.1 Clostridia bacterium
AAGATGCCGATTGGTTCCATTTCACCGGCATCACTCCGGCTCTGGGCTCCAATCTGGTCGAAACCTGCCGTCAGGCCTGTAAGGCCGCCAAGGCCATGGGCGTGAAGATCTCCTGCGATCTGAACTATCGCGGCAAGCTTTGGACCCGCGATGAAGCCCGCGAGGCCATGACCGATCTGTGCCAGTATATTGACGTCTGCATCGCCAACGAAGAAGACGCTAAGGACGTGTTTGGCATCGAAGCCGAAAACACCGATATCTATGGCGGCAAGTTGGATCACAGCGCATATAAGTCCGTTGCAAAGCAGCTCAAAGATAAGTTCGGCTTTGAGAAGGTCGCCATCACTCTGCGCAGCTCCATTTCCGCCAACGATAACGATTGGGCTGGTATGCTCTATGACGGCGAGGAGTATTGCTTCTCCAAGTCTTACCACCTGCATATCGTGGACCGCGTCGGCGGCGGCGATTCCTTCGGCGCAGGTCTGATCTACTCTCTGCTCAGTGGCAAGACCGCTCAGCAGGCGATCGAGTTCGCCGTTGCTGCCTCTGCCCTGAAGCACTCCATCGAAGGCGATTTCAACCTCGTCTCCGTTTCTGAAGTGGAAAAGCTCGCCGGCGGCGATGGCTCCGGCCGCGTCCAGCGCTGATTCAAACCATAGCACAAGAGCCCTGCAGATCTGCAGGGCTCTTGTTTTAGGAAAACATCCTATATACTGTTTTTGATAAAATAAAAAGCGTTGGAACGAAAATTCCAACGCTTTGGTCTGGGTGGAGAGATTTGAACTCTCGGCCTCTTGAACCCCATTCAAGCACGCTACCAAGCTGCGCTACACCCAGTCATTGTTGCCTCGCAACGAAATATAGTATACCACTGAGAGGCTGAAAAGTCAATGCAAATTTCAGAAAAAAAGCAAATTTACCAGAAATATACAGTAAGAGAATGGGCGGCTGTTAAAGCGCAACCGCCCAATTTATCAAATCATGGTATCCATCAAAAGCATCACGATGAAGCCGATCAACAGCGAATACGTCGCAAGCCGTTCATTGCCGTGCCCATGCGTCTCAGGAATCATTTCATCCGAAACGACATACAGCATCGTACCGCCTGCGAACGCCAGCGCGAAGGGGAGGATCATTGCCGATACGGAAGCGGCGAAGAACCCGACGAATGTGCCGATCACTTCAACGAGACCAGTCATAGATGCGATGAACAATGTGCGCTTGGGCGTAACGCCCGCCAGCAGCAGCGGAGCGATGATCACAAGGCCTTCCGGCACGTTCTGCAGTGCGATCCCCAGTGTTACCGTAAGCGCGCTTTCGATGTCGCCTGAGCCAAAGCTGACGCCTGCGGCAAGCCCTTCCGGGAAGTTGTGCAGGGCGATGGCCATCACAAACAGCATGACCTTGCCGATACTTCCGTTTCCGTTGTGCTGTTCAATATCGACGCCGCTGATTCGGTGCAGATGCGGCGTGAGCTTATCCATCATGTTCAGGAACACCGCGCCGGCCAGAATGCCTGCAACGACCATCCAGACTTTGGATGTCCCGCTCATTTCCACCGCGGGCAGGATCAAGCCAAGCACGGCAGCCGCAAGCATAACGCCAGCCGCAAACCCGCTGATCGCATCGTTCCATTTATGCGGGATTTTGCGAAAGACAAAGCCGAGCAGCGCGCCCAGCAGAGTAGAACCTCCAATTCCTAAAGCTGTCAACAGTACGGGCAGCATATGAGCACCAGCCTTTCAAAATCTTTATATACATTATATAAACCGCACACAATTGCATGAAACACCGCAGTATACCTTATGCGAAAAGGGATATCTGAGTGCCGCTCAGCCCTGCACAACTGCTTCCAGCTTTTGCAGAATGCGTACCAGCGAAAGCGTATCCATCGCGCAATACTCCTGCAGGCTTCGCTCCGTTTCGGCACGCTGCTTTTTCGGCATAGAGCCTGTTTTTTCGTAGGCGTGCATGGCGTCTTCGCCGTTTTGCACACCCTCCAGCGCTTCGTAAGACAGGGTTTCGTCTATCGCAGGCAATACATGCTTGAGGGAGCAAGATCCCTCCATACGCCTGTCGTAATACATTCTGTCGCGGAACGGGCCGAGCATATCGCGCATATTGGCGGCGATCTTCATCAGATGCTCTTTCAGATCCGGGAAGAGCTGCGCAAGAGATACGACTACGCTTTTCTCAAGCCCGCTCGAATACACGACGACGCAAGCGTTCCTGGGGATGTCTCTGCACAGTCCTTCGGCGATCTGCCTCCTAGGGTCAGTTCCATGCGGAACAAATACACCGCTGTGGGTTACTGGGCCGCGCTTTTTATCCATGCCGTGCACGGAATACAGAAACGCGCACTGCGTAAACGGCTTCATCCCAGCAAAAGGGGGAATGGCAGGCTGATACGATTCAAAGTCCAGAAACCGCACCGGATACCAGATGTTACCCAGAAACTTTTGCAGCGCGGGCGCGTTGATCAGCGGCGGGCTGTTTTCCAGTTCACATCGAACCTGCATTTTCTGCGGTTTAGGCAGCTTTGCGTATTTTAGGCATTCTTCAAAACGAATTACGCCTTTTCGGTACAACTGAAACTTTCGCCTGTTTGACATGCCGACGATGGAGAACACATTCGGCTTTGGCAGCCGTGCGCTGCATACCTTCCAGTATGGGCATTCGCGGGGCTTGAGGCAGCTTTCGAACAGTTCTCTCTCCGGCGCGCTCATATCCATCTCAGTCGCCTTCATTTGCGCAAGAAGGTTCTTCACGGCATTTACATGCGTCTGAGCGCGCTCGGTGATATCCTGCTCAATGTATAGTTCCTTCCAATCGGTCGCGCCTGCGCGCACATAATCCGGAGAAATGAGCAATGCCGTTACTTTGCGGATCGGCAGGCCGATCTGAGCAAATACATGCATGATGAACGATGCTTCCCAAACCAGTGTCTCGCGCAAGTGGAGAGAGTTCGTGTCCATCAGCAATTCCCAACCGTCCGCACGGCGCACGAGAAGATCCGCATAGGCGACGGCATTGTTCTTGCGCGCCTTTCGGCCAATGTAGAATTCTTCAGCCGGAACAGAGGCGAGCGAGCGCAGGGCATACGCCGCATCCAGACAAAGCGGTACGCGATCCAAAGCGGGCGCAGCGCCGCTTTTGCGCTGTAGATACATGGCCTTTGGGCATTTTCGGTATGTAAGAAGATCTGCGATCGTAAACGCCTGCATGTTGTGGATCCCTCCGTAAAACAATACACATCAGTATACCACATATTTCACATCTGCAGATAGACCAAAGCTAAGTTATCCTAAATGTAACAGCAGAAAGGTTGGCTGAACACATGTAAACATGGTATAATTTAATGTGAAGTTTGCAAATCGGCAGGGCGCTTTGTGCCGCCGGCCGGTTGTGTTCCGTTAGGGTTGTTTTCAACAAAGGAGTGTCGTTTGGCCATGCGTATCGGTTTTGATAACGGTGAGTATCTGCGCCTGCAGTCTGAGCATATCCGCAAGCGCATTGAACAGTTCGGCGGCAAGCTCTACATGGAATTCGGCGGAAAGCTTTTTGACGATTATCATGCATCGCGCGTTTTGCCGGGTTTTGCGCCCGACAGCAAGATCCGCATGCTTGAGCAGCTCAAGGACGATCTGGAAGTCGTCATCACCATCAATGCAAACGATATCGAAAAGAACAAAGTGCGCGGAGATCTCGGTATCGCTTACGATGAAGATACCCTGCGCCTGATGGATAATTTCCGCAGCCTCGGCATCTATGTCGGCGGCGTTGTCATCGCGCAGTACGCCGGCCAGCCCGGGGCAGACGCCTTCATCCGCAAGCTCAGCCTGCTTGGCATCAAGGCCTATAAGCATTATCCGATCCCCGGCTATCCCTCCGATGTCAAGCGCATCGTGAGCGATGAAGGCTATGGCCGGAACGATTTTATCGAAACCACGCATTCTCTGGTCGTCGTCACGGCCCCCGGCCCCGGCAGCGGCAAGATGGCCACCTGCCTTTCCCAGCTCTATCACGAGCACAAGAGGGGAGTGCAGGCCGGCTATGCAAAGTTTGAAACCTTCCCCGTGTGGAACATGCCGCTGCGCCATCCGGTCAATCTGGCTTATGAAGCGGCAACGGTCGATCTGAGCGACGTCAATATGATCGATCCGTACCATCTGGAGGCTTACGGCAAAACTGCGGTCAATTATAACCGCGATGTTGAAATTTTCCCCGTCTTGCGTGCTATCTTTGAACGCATTCAGGGCACTTGCCCCTATTCTTCGCCTACCGATATGGGCGTGAACATGCTCGGCTCCTGCATCGCCGATGAGGAAGTCGTTATCGAGGCGGCAAAGAAAGAGATCGTACGTCGCTATTACGCCGCGCAGGTCGAAATGCGCAAGGGCAACGGCGAGATCGAACCTGTGCAGAAGTTGGAGCTGCTCATGAACCAGGCCGGTATCTCTTCCGACGTGCTGCCGGAAATCAGCACGGCCCTGCTTAAGGCGGAAACGACCGGCGCGCCTGCCGCGGCGATGACCTTGCCCGATGGTACCATGGTGACCGGCAAGACCAGCGCGCAGCTTGGTGCAGCGTCTTCTCTGCTGCTCAACGCGCTCAAGCATCTGGGCGGTATCAACAAATCGCTTGATATTATCTCCTCGCAGATCTTGGAGCCGATCTGCCATCTCAAAACCGAGCACCTTGGCAACGCCAATCCGCGTTTGCATTCGGACGAAGTGCTCATTGCGCTCTCCATCTGCGCCGTGACTAATCCCGTTGCGGAGATCGCCATGCAGCAGCTGGAAAAGCTTGCCGGCTGCGATGCGCATTTTACCGTTATTCTCTCCAGCGTGGATGAACAGACGTTCAAAAAGCTTGGCGTGAATGTAAGCTGCCAGCCCAAATACGAGCGCCAGCATCTGTACCATAAATAAGCGAAAGAAAAAGTCCCTGTTCCGCAATGGAACAGGGACTTTTTTATCCTCGTATATAACCGAATTGGATATCGCGAGTCACGTCTCGCAGTTCCTTTTCGCCGTCTATATACGGCTTGTACAGATCCAGAGGGTCTCCCGCACCAAACACGCCGCAGCCGCTGCAATTTTCGCAGCCGCCTCCGCTGCCGCAGCTGAGCGCTTCGCGCACGATCTGCTCTCGCTCTTCTCTCGTGGTATCCTTGATCAGAATGCTGCGCATTTTTTTCTGCCTCCCTTCGGATACAGAATGCGCAAAACCAGCTCAATATACGCCGGAAAAGAATACAAACATGCAGGACATGTATCCAAGACCGAGAACAAAAACAATGCACAGTGCCCAGTCGACCCATTTCCTGCGGGCGGCATCAGCCAGCATCGGGTACAGGCAATACAGCCCGGAAACATAGCGCGGCCCGCTGATCAGCCAGGTCGGCACGATCGTCATATACATGTATGCCCAGCCATACGCTGCGTCTCCAGCGTTCGATCTGCGTGCGTGCAGCCAGAGAAGTGCGACAGCAGCGTAGATCAGCACGATCGTCGGCACCCATGTGCCCATGCGCATCGCGATGTTATCGGTGTACAGCGCATAGTCAAAAATATAGCGGAACGTATTCCAGAGCGTGCCGGTCGTGTTGTGCCAGTGCTCCTCCTGATAAATCCAGAACTGGAACGGATTCCCCGTCACCTTCCAGTTCAGAAAAAGATACGCTGCCACGCCCAGCAAGATCACAAAGCAGGAAACAAACCGCACAGCCGTTCGCTTCAGCGAAAGCAGACCTTTTTCACGGTCATCCGCAAGCATCGCGTAAAACACCGGGATCGCAACGACGATCCCCATCAGTCTGCACGCAGCACACATCGCGCCGGCGATCAACGCAAACGCATATCTTCTTCTTCTTGCAAGATATACAGCTGCCATCGTCAGCAGCAAAAACAGCGATTCGGTGTAGGGGAGAGAGAGGAAGAACGAAAGCGGATTCAAAAAGAAGAATCTCGTCGCCCTTGCACCGGTCTTCTCCCCATATTCCAGTGCTGCAATCTGATACACAAGCGCGCCCGCAATACATGCGCATATATTCGAAACGACCATTGCGCTCACATCGGCATTTCCGCCAAACAGGGGCAGAAGCATCCTGCATACCAGCGGATACATTGGGAAAAAAACGATGTGGAACCGGGGATCGCCCTCGTTTACATACCAGTTTTTGATCAGCCCCAAATAGTGTGGCGCGTCCCACTTTGTCCAATGCGCGTACATATTGGCAAAATATGCCTCGTTGCCGCACAGCTTTGCATATACACATGTCGCAAGCAGAATGAACGCACGGCTGACCGCAAACCAGACAAGAGCCTGCAGTACTGCGTTCTTCCAGTTTCCCGGTCGGTGCTCCGCAGAAGAACCTTTGCTCAAAAAAAGAGAGGCTTTGGACTCGCTCTTAAACACAGTAGCAAAATACTTGATCAACAGCGTGATCAAGAGCAAAACGATCAGCGCAGTTCCTAAAACCGCGCTGATCAAAGGCAAGTGCTTCATCATATCGTTCATGCTTCCATCCAATCCGGTTTTAAATATCTTTGTACGGGGAAAAGAGGGAGACGGATCTGTGCAGAAAGCTCCGGCATGAGCTCCTCTTTCGCGCACACACAGCGAACATCAAGATGCAGCGCATCAGCAGCCTCGCGTACGGTTTCAAATCCCTGCAATACATCGTCAACCGTCGTTTCATCGCCGAGATTCGCATTGCAGATCAGGGCGTCGGGAGCCATTCGAGCTCTAAGGGCAATCGCGTGGTACATCTCGACGATCTGCTCTACGCTTGCGGAACGCGGCCGAAAGGGATTTACGACCATCAGGAACTCTTTGTCTGCAACGGAAAACTGAGGAGCATATGCGCCGAGCGCAGCCGCGCCTGTATCGTCTCCGCCAACATCGAAGATCACGCGGCCCTCGTCACGCCCAAATACCCCTTGTATTTGCGGGGGGAGAGAGGGGATATCCACGCTCGTATTGGCGTAAATCGGCTTGAGAAGTTCGATATCTCGCGCCTTGAGCAATTCCTCCTGCTCTGCGCTGCGGAAAAACGGGTTGACGATGTCCAGATCCACTAATGTCACCGGCTGTTCCGTTTCCCGCAG
>JAFQGN010000053.1 GCA_017398245.1 Clostridia bacterium
CGAAGAATATATGATGCTGGCAAGGGAATGGAACTGCGCGGGCGCGGACGGGATCGAACGCGAAGTGGAAGGCGCGCTGCAAAGGGCGCTGGAGGCCGTGCGCGGGGCTGAGCCGGACAGCGTGCTGCGGGAAAAAGAGCCGGACGAATATGAAAAGATATTGGAACTGCGTCCTGCGGGCGCGCAGAGGCTGAACGCGAGCCTTGCCAAAGAAGAATTGAGAGACAGGATCATGGCCGCGATGTGCTGCCGCTTTGCGGGGTGCACGCTGGGCGCGATCGTGGAAAACTGGCCGGTCGTGCGGATGGAAAACTGGGCGAAGACGATCGGCGACGCGTTCCCGCCGGTGGATTACTGGTCGAAGGCGTGGTCGCCTGAAAACGTGCGCTATGGCGCGAGCGCGGAGAAGGATTACACCGCGCCGGGCATGCACAGCGTGCCCGTGGACGACGATATTACCTATACCGTGATCGGGCTGCTGATCGCCGAGAAATACGGGCTGGAGTTCACGACGGCGAACGTCGGCCAGGCGTGGCTGGATTGGCTGCCGGTGGCCTGCACGGCCGAGGAAGTCGCACTGCGCAATCTGAAAAACGGAGTTGCGGCGGAGAAGGCGGCGGAGATCGATAACCCATATTGCCAGTGGATCGGCGCGGCGATCCGTTCCGACCCGTGGGGATATATTTGCGCGGGCAAACCGGAAAAGGCGGCGAAAATGGCCTATGCGGATGCGTATCTGAGCCACAGGAGAAATGGGATCTATGGCGAGATGTATCTCGCGGCGGCGCAGGCGGCGGCCTTTGTATGCGAAACGCCGGAGCAGGCGCTGCGGGAAGGCCTGAAGGAGATCCCGGAGCACTGCGCGCTGGCGGAGGACATCCGCTGGGCGCTGGAGGAAGCAAAGCACACCGCCGACTGGCGCGAGGCGAGGGCGAAGGTGGATGGGCGTTTCAAGGGCATGCATTGCGTGCACACGAACAACAATCTGTGCCTTGTCGTGTTCGGCCTGCTGCTGGGCGGCAGGGATGTGACGAAGATATTGGGCGAGATCGTGGCGATGGGTCTGGACAACGACTGTACCGCGGCGAGCGCGGGTTCTGTGATCGGCGCGATCGTGGGCATGCAGGGCGTGCCGGAGGTTTGGACGAAGAATTTCAACAACAGCGTGGATACGTATCTGACCGGGTATCCGCATTTTGCGCTGGATGACTTGGCGGAGAGGTTCACTGCGCTGGTGATGCGGGTATAAAGGCGCAAAGCGGCGATCAGGAACACGCTGCCGGCTGAACGGCATCCGGGTGATGCGGGTATAAAGGCGCAAAGCGGCGGTCAGGAACACGCTCTCGGCTGACCGGGTATCTGGGCGATACAGGTAAAAGCGCGAAGCGGTTGCGCATTAGAAAGGAGGAGACGGCGTTGCAGAAATTGAGCTGGAGACAAAAGCGCGTGCTGCGCCGGATCCTTGCGGATAAAAGGCAGATGCGTGCGTATCTGGAGGCGGATTTTCAACGGGAAATGGGCTTTGCACCCGATCTGGATCGCCCGAAACGCCTGAGCGAGCGGCTGTGTGCATTGTATCTGCGCGAAAAGGAGCCGCTGCGCGCGGTGCTGGCGAGCAGAGAGGGGCAGATGGAGCTTCTGCGCGCAAAGCGGCAGGAGAAGTGGATCCCGCGCGCGTGGGGAGAGGGCAGAAAGTTTGGCGACGTGAAGTGGAAGGAGCTGCCGGAGCGGGTCCTTCTGTGGGCGGATCATCTGCCCGGAGAGGAATATGCGCTGGACCGGACGCAGAAGGGCTGGAAGCGCGGGGCAAAGCGCGTGATCCGGGAATGGATGCGCCGGAATGCGTTTGAGGCGACGGCCGGCCGGAGTACGCGCTTCCGGAGCCGAAGGTGTGTATCGAGGAATATCGGGAAGGGGAGACGCTTTGCGCGCTGTGCATGGGCGGAGAGATAAGCGCGATGTACTGGCAGGGCGCGCCGGAGCGGGTTCTGAACGGGTTTGGCGAGCCGCTGGCCGGAGGGCGCGCGGAGGCGCCGGAATGTATGGCGGAGATCAGCGCGTTCTGCCGCGAAGTTTCGGCGGAATTTGCGTTTATGAAGATCGAATTGCTGATCGGGAACGGGCAGCCGAAATGCGTTGGCGTGTATCTGTTTGAAGAGGCTGCGTTTTTCCGGACGATCCCGAGGGAGCTGGATGAGGAGCTCGGCTCGATGCTGAGATTGCCGGGGGCATAAACAAAAGAGGAGAGATGGAAGTTGGAAAAGAACAAGATGAACATTGTGCGCAGCTTTAAGGCGCTGCGCGGCAATGCAAAGGCTTGCGTATGGACGGAATGGATGTGGGCGGTGCCAAACACGCTGTATGCCGCCTACGCCACGCTGTACATGCAGGAGCTGGGGCTGAGCCTGGCGGAGATCGGCCTGGTGTCTTCTCTGGGGTTAGTGGTGCAGATCGTCGCATCGCTGCTCTCGGGCGTGATCGCGGACAAGATGGGCAGAAGGCTTACGACGTTCGTGTTCGATATGATATCGTGGGGCATTCCGGTGTTCTTGTGGTCGGTCGCGCAGTCGTTTGAATGGTTCGTGGCGGCGGCGATGTGCAACGGCCTTTGGCGCATCACGGGTGTGACGTTCGGGCTGCTTTCGGTAGAGGACGCGCCGCAGGAGGAGCTTGTGCACATCTTTTCGCTGAGCGAACTGATGAGTCTGTTTTCCGCGTTCTTTGCACCGGTTTCGAAGGTGTGCGTAGATATCTGGGGCGTTGTGCCTACGATGCGCGTGATCTACGCCATTGCCTGCACGCTGATGGTGTCAAGTTTGTTATCCTCTTTTTCATTACGAAGGAGACGCAGGTGGGCCTTAGGCGCATGCAGGAGACGAAGAACACAAGCCCCTTCGCGCTGCTGTGGGATTGCAGGCGCGTGTTCTGGAATCTGCTCAAGAGCAAGGAAATGCTGCTGACGATCGGCATTCTGGTTTCGTACAACGTGGTGCAGTCGCTCAACGGCAGCTTCTGGCCGGTCATTGTGACCAGCCGCATGGGCGTGAGCAAGGCCGATGTTTCGCTCTTTGCCATGATCAAGCAGGTTCTGCAGCTTTCCATCATTATCTTTATCGTGCCGCGGTTCAGTTCCAAGAAGTTCAAGAACCCGATGCTGCTCAGCTGGGGCCTGTTCGCGCTTGCGCAGCTGATCATCATTTGCACGCCGGTGGGCTATGGCGGCTCTGTGGAGCTGATGGTGCTTTCCGCCGCGCTGGAGGGCGTAGCCATCGCCTGCATGAGCCCGGTGCTCGAATCGCTGGTGTATATCAATTCCGACCCGGAGGAGCGTTCGCGCATTCTGGGCATGGTGTATGCGATCATGCTTCTGATCATGACTGTGTTCCCGATGGCGGCCGGCGCGCTTTCCGAATGGGATGTGCGTGCGCCGATGTATATCAATCTGGTTCTGTTTGCCGTGGGCAGCGTGTTTACCTGCGCGCTGTGGAATATCCGCAAAACGAACGTGAAAGGGGAATAAAAAATGGTATTTCCGAAAAACGATTTTTGCAGGGCGACTCCCGAATCGCAGGGCGTAAAGAGCAGCGCGATCACTGCCGCGCTGGAGGCGATCCGCGCATCCGGCAAGGATATCCATTCCATGCTGGTGCTCAAGAACGGGTACCTTATTTCCGAAACGTATTTTGCACCGTATAACGAGAACACGAAGCATTCTATGTTCTCCTGCTCCAAGACGTTCACTTCCATGCTGATCGGCATTGCGCAGGGCAAGGGGCTGCTGAAGCTGAGCGACAAGGTCGCCTCCTTCTTCCCGGACAAGCTGCCCGAGGAGCCGAGCGAGAATTTGCTCAACATGACGATCCGCGACCTTCTGCACATGGCGACGGGTAACGACCAGGACACCTACGGCTACATGAC
>JAFQGN010000006.1 GCA_017398245.1 Clostridia bacterium
AGGAAGAAATGCGTGGCATAGAAATCGCTGCCGCCGTGGGAGCCGAATTTTTCGGCAAGTTCGGGCGACACGGTCTTTTCGGGGTCGTACAGCTCGTTCTCGCCCACGCACAGCTTATCGCTTTCCCTATACACATTCAGCTTTTTGCCGGGCAGGCGATTGCTTTCCATGGAGCCCTTGGTGCCGTAGATCTCATAATTGATGGAGCCGGGCTCGCGCTTGAGGTCGCCATGGACGGATTTGAGCACCGCGCCGTTGTCCAGCGTGATCATTTCGATGCCCGCGGTCAAGCCGCCCTTCCACATGCCCAGCGAATACTTCTGCTTCACCGGCTGGGTTTCAAAGCCGACGACCTGCACGGGCTTGCGGCCGGTGATGGTCAGCATCGGGCCGATGGAATGGGTGCAGTAATAGGTGGAATACATGCGGTTGCGCCAGTGGTCCCGCTCGCCGTAGGTAATGCGCGGCCAGATGGACGAACAATCGTGGATGTATTCGCCCTCGCCGTAGGTCACCTCGCCGATATCGCCATTTTCGTAGCGGCGCCACATTTCAAAGGTGTGATCCATATAGCAGTAGTTTTCGGCGTAGGAATACACCTTACCGCTTCTCTCCACCGCCTCGACCAGCTCCACCGCCTGCGCCATGGTCTCGCAGGGCAGAACCTCGGAAAGCACATGCCTGCCCGAATCGAGCAGGCGCACGGCGAACGGCGCGTGCTCGTTGGCGTAGTTCGCCAGCACCACCGCGTCCATATCGTGCTTGAAAAAGTCCTCAAAATCCTCGTACAGGGCCACGTTCAGCCCCGCTTCCTTCGCCTTCTCCTCCGCCTGATCCAGCGCAGGACGGTATTTATCACAAATGGCGACCAGTTCCGCATCGGGATGCTTCACCAGCACGTTGATCATCGTCATTCCCCGGTACGCGCCAAACACTCCCACTTTGATCTTTGCCACAGTTCTTATCTCCTTCCGAAGGAAAATTCCATGCTTAGTGTACCAGATGGTTCCCCATCGCGCAATAGAAAAATCCCCTGCTTCGGCAGGGGATTTTGAACGTTAGATCGCGTCCTCGATATGGCTGGCCACGCGGGAGTTCTTCGTTCCGTACAGTTCCGGGCGCTTGAGGATGCCCATGGGCTTGAACTGATACTCGTACGTCCACCTGTCGCCGGCGGAACGCCAGGAATTCGGGCTCTGGTAGAAGTAGATGCCCGGGGTGTAGTGCAGCTGCGCAAAGCCGTTCTGCCTTACGCCGTAGAGCTTGAGCGTAACGGTGTGCCTGCCGGGCGTGAGGCCGGAGATCTCCTTCTCATACGGCGAGAAAGCCACATTGCCCTTGTCCTCGCCGTCGACATAGACCTTGACAAGGCCGCCGCGATAGTGCGGCACGCGCACGCGCAGGCTCTCGCCCGCAACGTCCACATCAAAGTGGTAGTTGATATTGCCGCTGTAGAACGGCAGGTTCTGCGGCACGACGTCGCCAAAGCCCAGCTTGCGCACCGGCGCGACAATCGTCTTTTCCACGCCGTTGATGCGCACGCCGAAATCGCCCAGCAGATAGAAATACTCCAGATTCGTCCTGCGGCCCACGGGCACCTTGACTTCCAGGATATTTTCGCCCACGGGCATCTTCGGCAGCATAACGGTCTGGATATCCTTGTCCACAAACCAGCCGGTGACTACCGAGGGCACCTTTTCGCCGTTGAGCACGATCTCGGTCTCCGCGGCGTCCTCCAGCGCAAGCACAGGCGCTTCCACTTCGAATTCCGCAGGGATCGTGAAGCGCAGCTTCAGGTAATGCTCGTACTGTTCGGGCTTGATCAGATACGGCTGCACCACTCCTTTCCTGCGCAGCGGAATGCCCAGCTCGGCGCGCGCGGCGTTGTCCAGCCTGAGCAGCTCCTCCAGCGGCCTGTATTCGCCGTCGTCCAGCGCGTATTCGGCCATATCCAGCAGCAGCATGTTCGGCTCGTCCAGCGTAATGCGCACACTCTTCATGATCAGCTCAGGCGAACCAACCGCGCGCTTTTCAGCCTTTTCGGCCTCTGCATCGCCCTCAGCGGGTTCCAGATACAGCAGTACGCTGTCGTGCATATGCCAGACGCGCTCAAAGGCAGTTTTGCCGTTCTTTCGGCTCACGGCCACGGGCGCGGTCTCGCCGGTCAAAGTGTCGTATTCGGTCACCTTATAATTTCCATTCAGGCAGAAGCGGTACAGCGGCGCATCCTCAACATCCTTGCAGATCGGATTTTTACCGTTGGCCACGAACAGCCAGTTCGCGCCGTTGTCTTCGCGCAGCTGGTAGATCAGATGATCCACGCGCATGCCGCCCTCGTCGCGCACATCCAGGAATCGCACAGGGTCGACCGCTTCCAGAATGCCGGAGGCGTCAAAGCCCATATGCAGCGAATTTTCGTACAACTCCCGCACCGCGCAGGATGCGACCGCGTCCACATGATCCGGGCATTCGCCGATGAAGATGAGGCGGCCGCCCGCATTCTTAAAGCCCTGCAGGCGTTCGAGCGTGCTGGAGCGCAGCGTGCGGCTTCCGCACACGATGACCGCATCGTATTCCATCTCGCCCACCTTGAGCGGGAACGAACCCTTTTCGCACTGCTTGGGCAGGCAGGACTCGCTCAGGAAATCGAAATCGATCTGCCCAAAGAGCAGCGTCTCGGTCAGCCTTGCAAACTGATCGTCCATCTGGCTGCGCAGCGCGGCCGTCTGCTCGGAGGGGCCCCAGTACATCCAGTAGCTTTCGATGGGATGCACAACCGCCACGCGCACCTTGGCCTTTCCGCGGGTCATGGCGGTGTTCAGGCGGGCAAAATGATCTTCCACCATGGCGTACTGATCCCACCACGGGGACTGATAGCCGATGGAAGAGGGATAATCGCGCTTGGCTTCGCCCTTCATGGTCATCCATGTCAGATGCGGCACGCGCACGGTCACGCCCAGCGCGGCCTGCCAGTCGCCCTGCAGCTTATAGCCGCGGAAATCGTAATCCCAGCCGGTAACGCCGTAGAGTTCGGAAAGCATGCCCGGCGCGCCCTGCTGGTGCACCATGGACTGGGTCTGCTTGGCGGTGTTGTACTCGTGGAAATCGCACAGCATATCGATGCCCGGCAGCCCGAAGGCAGGATAGCAGCGCATCGCGTCGCCCACGGCCTGCGTCTGGCTGTACAGCGTCGCCTCGCCCATCACGTGCCCGGTCAGCAAGATGCCATTATCGGCGCACCAGTTGCCGATGCGGTCGCAGAACACGCGCGCGAAGCGGTCGGCCACAAGGTTATGGAAGCGATAGCGGAAGCGGGAGAGCTTCTGATCGGGCAGCTCCCACACCAGCTCCGGAATGCCGTCGAGCAGATCTTCGCCGAATTTCTCACCGTATTCGACAGGCAGTTCGTCCGTCCAGGGCAGGAACACGTCCTTCTTCTCCAGCGCGAACGCCAGCGGCACCTTGGGCGTGAACTGCGGCTCGTCCGTAAAGATCGCCGGCACGACTCCGCCGAAATCCTCCGCAAAATTCTTCTTATATTCTTCGTGCGTGGTCGCGATGAACTCGTCGATCGCTTCCGGCTTGAGCGTATCGACGTACGGATGATCGTTGAACCACGGGTCGTCGGTGGAATGTTCCATATAAGCGTACCACTTTTCGCCCTTGGCCTCGTCGTTTTCGCCGATGCGCTTTGCGCTTGCCAGCGTTCCGTCTTCATTCAGAGAAACATCGTACACCGCCAGCAGCACGCCGTTGTCCTGCCGGATAGTATGGTGTCCGCGGCCGGGCTCGGAACCGTTGGCCATATTGGGCCTGTCGGGCGCATAGGGCTCGTTTGTGAACAGCAAAGTCTTCTTGGCGTATTCCGGATGCTCAGCCGTCACCTTGCCGCCCGCCGTGCCGGAAGGCCAGCGGTCCTCATCATACAGCCACGCCAGCATCTCGTCCGTCTTCGCCTTTTCCACGCAGAAGCGTATATAGTCCATAAATTCGTCGTCCAGATACGGGCTGTCCATGCCCGTGCGCACGTGCATATGGAAGCCGCCCATGCCCATCGTCTTGAGCATTTCGATCTGCTCGCCCAGCGTTTCCTTTTTCAGCTTGCCGTTCCATGCCCAGAACGGAGTTCCCCTGTATTCGCACGTCGGCTTCCTAAACAGCTCCATATCCAGCTTTTTCGAACCGTTTTTCGGATAAAGCACCTGTATCATCCTTTCCGCATATATGCTTATCACAAATCCTTCTTTGCCTGCGTCTTCCCCTTCATTATACATCACTTTTGCCGAACATTCATCTTCTATTTTTCTTATTTCCCGCCTGTGCAGCCCCTTTTTCGCCATTTTCCGGCCTGAATTTTCTATATTTGAGTATCACACACCCTTCATTCAAATATTCTGATGCACAACCTCAGCTTTATCTATTGATTTTATTCCCCCATGCGTATATAATAGGCATCACCGCGAATCACCGAAAGGAAGGTAAACGACTATGAAAAATCCCATCCGCAAAATTGCTCTTATGCTGGCTGTACTGCTGGCTGTTCTTACTCTCGGCGCTGCTTCCGCCGAAACCGCTACCTATAATATCGGTATCATCCAGCTGGTGCAGCACGTCGCTCTCGACGCCGCGACCCAGGGCTTCCAAGATGCTCTCGTCGAAAAACTGGGCGAAGGCAACGTGAAGTTTGATTATCAGAACGCGCAGGGCGATTCCGCCAACTGCACCATGATCGTAAACGGCTTCGTGGCCAACGATGTGGACCTGATCCTGGCCAACGCCACCGCCGCTCTGCAGGCCGCCTTCACCGGCACCGAGACCATCCCGATCCTGGGCACCTCTATTACCGATTATGCCACCGCGCTGGATCTGGAAGGCTTCACCGGCGCCACCGGCTATAACGTCTCCGGCACCTGCGACCTGGCCCCGCTGGACGAACAGGCTGCTCTGCTGAACACCCTGTTCCCGGTCGAATCCCACCCCGTCGTCGGCCTGCTCTACTGCACCGCCGAACCCAACTCCGCCTACCAGATCGACGTGATCGAGCCGATCCTGCAGGGCATGGGCTATGCCACCGAGCGCTGCGGCTTCTCCGATTCCAACGACATCGCCTCTGTCGTGACCAACGCCACCTCCACCTGCGATGTCCTCTATGTCCCCACCGATAACACCGCCGCCAACAATACCGAAGTCATCAACAACGTTGCTCTGCCGGCCGGCGTGCCGATCGTCGCCGGTGAAGCGGGCATCTGCTCCGGCTGCGGCGTTGCGACCCTCTCCATCGATTACTACGATATCGGCTATGCCGCGGGCGAAATGGCCTACGAGATCCTCGTCAACGGCGCCGACGTCTCCGCCATGCCCATCCAGTACGCTCCCGAAGTGACCAAGCAGTACAACGCCTCCATCTGCGCCGAACTGGGCGTCGCCGTTCCGGAAGACTTCGTCGTGATCGAAGGCACCGAGATCGCCGAATAACCCTTCTCTCGCTTCCCATCCAATTCCATATTCCGGACGGCTCTTTCCAAGGCCGCCCGGAATTCTTGGATTTATAGGGGCCTTACAACCGCCTCAAACCATTCAAAAACCATCGGTTTTACCGCTATTATGTCTGGAGGAGATCGCATTGAACATTGCATCTTTGCTCAACGCACTGCCCGGCGCCTGCGCGCAGGGGCTGATCTGGGGCCTCATGGCCATCGGCCTGTATATCACCTATCGCACGCTCGATATGGCCGATATGACCGTAGACGGCACCATGTGCACCGGCGGCGCAGTCTGCGTTATGATGATGCTCAACGGCTATAACGTCTGGATCGCGCTCATCTGCGCGTTCATCGCCGGCATGCTCGCCGGCCTTGTCACGGGCATATTCCATACCGTCATGGGCATCCCGTCCATCCTTTCGGGTATTCTCACGCAGCTCGCGCTCTATTCCATCAACCTTCGCATCCTCGGCAGCGCGAACAAGGCCATCAGCGTGCGCAAGTACGATCTGCTCGTCTCCCTTCTGCGCATACCGCAGGCCATCGCCATCGCCGCTGTTTTCACTGTCGTCCTCATCGTGGTTCTGTACTGGTTCTTCGGCACGGAGCTTGGCTGCTCTCTGCGCGCAACGGGCTCCAACAACCGCATGGCCCGGGCGCAGGGCATCAATACCGATTTCACCAAGGTCCTCGGCCTGATGATCTCCAACGGCATCGTTGCGCTGTGCAGCGCGCTGTACAGCCAGTATCAGGGCTTTGCCGATATCAACATGGGCCGCGGCGCGATCGTCATCGGCCTTGCCGCCGTCATCATCAGCGATGTCCTCTTCGGCCGCCTGTTCAAAAACTTCGGCCTGAAGCTGCTGGGCGTCTCGCTCGGCGCAGTGCTGTACTATCTGGTCATCCAGGTCGTGCTCTGGCTTGGCCTGAACACGGACGATCTGAAGCTGCTCACCGCCGTCATCGTCGGCATTTTCCTCTCCGTGCCCACGCTGCGTCAAAAGCTGTTCTCCGGCTTCAAGAGAAAGGCGGTGTGCTGAGCCATGCTTGAGATCAAAAACATCTCCAAAACGTTCAACCCCGGCACGATCAACGAAAAGAAAGCCCTTGTAGACGTCTCCCTCCGCCTGGAGGACGGCGATTTTGTGACCGTCATCGGCGGCAACGGCGCGGGCAAATCCACTTTGCTCAACGCCGTCGCGGGCGTCTGGCCGGTCGACAGCGGCTCCATTTCCGTAAACGGTATCGATCTTACGCATCTGCCCGAGCATAAGCGCGCACGCTATATCGGCCGCGTGTTTCAGGACCCGATGATGGGTACCGCCGCCGATATGTGGATCGAAGAAAACCTGGCCCTCTCCCTGCGCCGCGGTAAGCGCAGAACCCTGCGCCCGGGCATCACCAAGAGCGAGCGCGCCATGTTCATGGAAAAGCTGACCATGCTCGGCCTTGGCCTGGAATATCGGCTCACCAGCAAGGTCGGCCTGCTCTCTGGCGGCCAGCGGCAGGCGCTCACTCTGCTCATGGCCTCGCTGCAGAAGCCGTACCTGCTCCTGCTGGACGAGCACACCGCCGCGCTCGACCCGAAGACCGCCGCTAAGGTCCTCGAAGCGACCGACCGCATCGTCGCGCGCGACAGGCTCACTACCATCATGATCACCCACAACATGAAGGACGCCATCGCCCACGGTAACCGGCTGATCATGCTGCACGAGGGCAGAATCATCCTCGATATCAAGGGCGAAGAGAAGAAAAAGCTGACTGTGGAAGACCTGCTCCGGCAGTTTGAACGCGTCAGCGGCGAACAGTTCTCCTCCGACAAGGCGCTTCTGGGCTGATCCTTCCGCGCACCCTACATCCTCAATACCTTCCAGCAGCCGGCATCGTTCCAACGCCGGCTGCTCTCCTACCTGCAAATCATCTAAAAAGAAAGGCGGTGTATCTGCCTTATGGAATTTCGCAACCTGACGACCTTCGTGCGCGTGGCTGAACTGCGCAGCTTTTCCAAGGCGGCCAAGCAGCTGGGCTATTCCCAGTCTGCCGTATCCATGCAGATCAGCCAGCTCGAAGCGGAACTGGAA
>JAFQGN010000054.1 GCA_017398245.1 Clostridia bacterium
CGTGTTCGATGTGCCTTCCGCCGTCGTGTTTGCAGCGCAGGGGCTCAACGTGCGCATGACTATGGTCGACGGCCGCTTTGTCTACCGAGAGGGCGCGTTCCCGCTGTTCGATGCCGACGCTGCTCTTGCGAACGCGCAGGCTGCTTTCGAAAAACTGCTGGGGTAACAAAGTTTATAGAGCGATTTGCGAGAACCCTTTTTCTTTCGGAAAAGAAAAAGGGTTCTCGCGCTTTCCGAAAAAGAAACCGATTTAGGGGCAGCTGAATTAAACGATGGATTTGGTAGCGAAAGCCAGCGGCCACAGCCCGTCTTCGGAAAAAAAGGTTCCACCGCGCCCCTTTTGAAAAGAAGTTGATTTGGGGAATGTATGTATAAAAAACACGCCCTCGCCGGGGCGTGTTTTTTTGTTAGGAAAGCTGTTTTTCCAGCGCGCGCAGCTTTTCCATCGCGCGTTCGATGGCGCGCTTCATATCGCCGATATGGCGCTGCACGAACAGTTCGGCAAAAAAACTGTCCGAATAGTCGAAAAAAGTCGCCGCGCCGCCGGGCTGACGAAGATCCAGCCCGTCCGGCTGCGATTGGCCGAGCAGTTCGTTCAGCCGGCGCAAAATCGGACGGACGAGCGCGATCCGCTCCTGCGCGCTGCTCATCTTGTCGCGCTTGACCATTGTGCTGATCAAACCGCCGCCAAGCAAATCGGCAACGCCCCAGCCCTGCGCGGAGTCGGCCAGCTCGCGCGCCTGACGGAGCAGCGAATACGCCTGTGAGCAGAGTCTGCGCGCCTCAGCGCGTTGTTCCTGGGTCATATCCATCCCTCCTTTATGCGCTTATCCTACCAGAAGCGGCCCTTTTGTTCAATGGAAACGAGCCCAAAACCGCTTTTTCGCGTCTGAACTGTCGCTTTTTCTATCAAAAAACGCGCAGTAAATGCTCACTGCGCGCTCTGCCGTGGCAAATGCGATTTTCGTGAATCAACGCGAACCCTCGTTCTATCAAGGCCCTGACGCCGGTTGGCGATCGTCGCTGTGCTTTTCGTCCCCAGAACTCCTGAATCGATTTCTTTTCGGAGGGGGTACGGGGGGAACCCTTTTCTTTTTCCAAAGAAAAGGGTTCCCCCCGCAATTCCTCTCGTAAACTTACTCCCTGGTCGTCAGGCCGGCCTTATCCGCGTTGGCGGCGTTGCGGCCCGAGGCCTCCTTGTTGGCGCGCATCTCGTCCACGGTCTTTTCGTGCAGACGGGCCGCGCCCTTGTACTCACGCTTGGAAGCGATGAACGTGCCGTTGGCCTTCGCGGCTTCAAGGCGAGCCTTTGCGCGCTCGACCTCGCCGTTTTCCACATATTGCGGCAGCCACTCGGCCTCCTCGACGAGGTACTCGTCCACCATCTGGTCGATCTCGTAGGGGTTGCACACCGCGCCGGTGAGCGGATCCATCATCATCGCCTGCACCAGCAGCGTGCGGTCGGCAGCGTAGGCGGCTTCCACGGCCAGACGCTGCACCCAGATGGACTGCGAGCAGATCGCCGCGCAGCCCAGCGGCAGATCGCCCACCTTGGGGATGTTCACACCGTTGCGATCCACATAGCCGGGAACCTCGACCACGCACTCATCGGGCAGGTTGGTGATGCAGCCGTTGTTCATCACGTTGAAATGTCCGCGATAGACGCGGCCGGTCTCCAGACCCTCGATGATGTAGGAGCCGTGCTCCTGCGAACGCTCTTCGGGCACAAAGCGGTGCGCGGGTTCCTTCAGCCAGTTCGGGAAATCGGTCTCAAACCAGTTGCGGCCCTCGCGGCATACGCGCAGGTAGCCGCCCGTCTCGCCGTTGATCCACGTATCCAGACAGATCCAGTCGTTGATCTCCTCGGGGCGCTTGCGGTACCAGGAAACGTACTCGGAGAGGTGGCCGTTGGATTCGGTGGAATAATAGCCGAACCTCTTGAGGATATCGATGCGAACCTTTTCCTGCTCGGAGAGCTTTTCATTCTTTTCGTACGCTTCCAGGATCTTGCCGGTCAGATCCTCGTTTTCGTGGGCGACCTTGATGTACCAGGTCTGGTGGTTGATGCCGGCGCAGATGATATCGACCTCGTTCTGCTCAAAACCCAGAGCGTTGGCGATCTGCTTGTGGCCGCCTTGCACGCCGTGGCACAGGCCGATGGTGGGCACGCCGCCGTATTTGTTGCACGCCCAGGTGACCATGGCGTTGGGGTTGGCATAGTTGAGCATGATGCAGCCGGGCAGAGCCACCTCGCGGATATCCTTGCAGAAGCCGAGCATAGCGTTCACGCCGCGCTGGCCGTACATGATGCCGCCGGCGCACAGCGTATCGCCCACGCACTGGTCGATGCCGTAGCGCAGAGCCACCTCGATGTCCTTTTCAAACGCCTCCAGCATGCCGATGCGCACGGCGTTGATGACGTACTTGGCGTCCTTGAAGGCCTCGCGCCGATCGAGCGTGGCATGGATCTTGATGTTCAGGCCGTTCTCTTCGATGTCGCGCTGGCACAGCTGGGTGACCATGTCCAGATTGTGCTGGTTGATATCGGTGAAGGCCACTTCGATATCGGCAAATTCCGGCACGGTGAGCAGATCGGACAGCAGCTTGCGGGTGAAGCCAACGGAACCGGCGCCGATAAAGGCAACTTTGAATTTCATGGGGCGTTCCTCCTTTTTAGCGGTCGTTTTCGGGGTAGAGAGCGTCGATCTTTGCGGAATATTCCTTCCACACCTGCGCGATGGCGGCGAAATCCGCGCGCGTGAGGCGGCAGGAGGGAGTGGGCGAGAGGGAATACAGGTCCGGAACGCCAACGGCGGGCTGCATCAGCATCCAGCGCATGGTATCGCGCCGGGTGTTGAAGCCGGCGTTGTCGGTATCGAGCAGAGTGCCTGGCATGGCCGTGGAGAACAGGCGCGCGCGCATCTGCAGATCTTCCAGACAATTTCGGTTCTTGGGCTCGTAATCGTGCAGGCGGGCCTGATCGCAGATATGGGCAAAATAGGGGTGGCAGGGGCTGCAGTTCACCAGCGCATGCGGCTTTTCGATCTTTGCGCGCTCGTAGATATACAGCATCATATCGTACAGCAGCTCCACGCCGTATTTGCCGGAATAGGAGTGCACCTTGCGCCCGATGGGGATGAAAAACGCGAAATCCAGCTTGAAGCCGTCGCAATCGTAGCAGCCCTCGTCGCCGGAGAGGATACGGTGCAGCGCTTCGTCCAGATTCTTCAGATAGCGCGGGTGGGAGGGATCGATGCGGATATCCCCGTTGTCGGCCGTCAGGCAGATGGACTCGTCCCAGCCGTCCGGATCCCACACCTTGAACCAGACCATGGTGCTCATGCCCTCGGCGCGGCGGCGGTCCACAAACGCGCGCAGATCGGGCCACTTGGCCGGATCTGCTATGTCGGTGGCATAGTGGGTCATCCACTTATCGTCGATGATGATGGCCTTGGGGTGCAAATCGTATTCGGCCAGTTTTTTGACCATGTCCTCGTAATAGGTCTCGTTCGCGCCGTCCAGCTCCGCGATGCCCTCGGCCTGTGCGCGGATGATCTGCTCGATCCAGCCGCAGACCATCGGCCCCTGCCAGAAACGGGGCGGGATGGCGGGCAGAGAGGGCTTTGCAATGCCGGAGGCGAAATAGTGATCGGTATACTGGCGCAGGATGTCCCACTGGTCCTCGCCGGCAAGGCCGAGGATATACGGCGCGGTCCATTCGCCGTCCACAATGGTGTGCCCGTGCTGGTCGGTCTCAAGATGGAAGCGGCTGTCGTAGCTGCGGCGGTTCACGCGGTAATCGAACGCGTTGAAATTATGCTCGCCCCTTTCGGCGACGAGCCCGAGGCCCATGCGCCGGTTGATCCCCTCTGCGCGGAACGCATAGGCGAACATGGGCGGCACCATCAGAACGCTCCAGCGGTGGCAGTCCAGCGAGGCCTTGAAGGTGTAATCCTCCTTATCGTACCAGGAGATGCACGGCGTGAAGCCCTCGGAGAACTCGTAGCGCGAACCGTGCGGCTTTGCGGTCATGTCTCCTGTAAAATACTGCACGGCGTCCACGCGGCCTTTGCCCTGTACGGTTACAGCAAAGGTATAGTGCATCCATGTGCAATGCAAAGTGTATTTCTTTTCCCACAGCGAGCTTTTGTTCGTCCATACAAACACCGCCTCGTTTTCCGAAATTTCGGAGGAAGCGAGCGCGGGAAGGGCAGGCTCCGCATCCGGAATAAAGCCCTCGTCGTCGTCCGTCGTCACGGGCAGCGCGCAGCGCACGTCCAGCGTGGCAAACACCGTGTTTTCCACCAGCACGTCGATCTCGTGCCTGTTGATATGCAGCGCATAATTCGCGGCTTCGACCCGGTAGCGGCCCTCGCCCGTACAAATGGCGATCGTGTCCATATATCTTCGTCGTCCTTTCCATTCGTGTTAAGACGGTAATTGACCGTTAACATTATACATCATTTGCTGCGCTTTGTCTTGTTGGCCATACGATGTTCTGCTAAAATGTTTGCCAAAAGGAGATGACAAAAATGAAAGTCTCGGAATTTACGATAGAGAGACTGCCCGACGTGCTGGCGTTTGAACAGCGCCTGCGCGAAGAGGAGTCGTTTTTCAATTGGGAGATCGGCGAAGCATATCAGCAAGCTGTGCGCGCCAGCTTTGCCGACAGGCGGTTCGACGGCTGCATTTCGCTGTTGGCAGAGGACGAAGAGGGCAATGTGGTCGGCCGGATCGACTGCAGCATGATCCCCAGCCGGTTTGACGGCAGCATCAAGGCGTATCTGGACTGGATCTGCGTGCTCAAGAGCGCGCGGCACAGGGGCGTTGCGCAGGCTTTGCTAAGCGCGCTGCGCGAAAGGCTGCGCATGCGCGGGATCGATACGCTGGTTGCACTGATCGCATCAAACGAAGAAGCGCAAAGGTTTTATCGGAATATCGAAGGAGCGCAGATCAGAGACGAAGGATTCTGGCTCACGCCGTAAGCGGCGGTTTGCACGGCAGGGGCAAAAAAGCGCACGGCGGTTGGTGGCATCGCCGCCTGCTCTTTGCTATACTGCAGGCAGAGCAACGAAAGGAGCGATGAAAATGTTTCTTGGAAAAAACCTGCAGTATCTGCGCGGCATGCACGGCGGCATGACGCAGGAAAAACTGGCCGAACGGATGGACGTGAGCCGGCAGACCGTCTCCAAATGGGAAAGCGGCGAGGCGACGCCGGAAATGGAAAAGCTGTTTGCGCTGGCGGATCTGTTCTCCTGCAAGCTGGATACCCTTCTGCGCACCGATATGACAGTCTGGGAAGACATCTATTCTCCCGTGCGCATGGAGCGCGTAGCGCCGTTCAAAATGGCGCGCTATCTCATGATCTCGCCGAACCCGGAGGACGATGTGAACCGATACATGGAAGACTGGGCAAAGCGCAACGGGCTTTCGGGCGATGCGCTTAAAATGATCGGCTGGGATTTTCCGCACGTCTCGCAGGAGCAGATCAGCCGGTTCAACCTGCACGGCTATGTCTCCGCCGTCGTGCTGCCGGAGGGGTTCGATACCTCCGCGCCCGGCGTGCAGTACGCGCAGCAGGAGGAGGCGGACTATGCCGTCGTAACGGTCAAAGAGCCCTTCATCGCGCCGTTTGAGCGCATCCCGCAGGCGTATAAGCGCATCATGGGGCATCTGCAGGCCACGGGCTTTAAGGAAAAGGCGCGCGAGAACGTGCTGGGCTGCTTTGAGTACGTTCATGTTGTGGACGGAATCGAGTATATGGATGTGTACGTGCATGCCGACGGCGTGGCGCGGGCGGATATCTTCACCAACTATTCTTTCTCCCGGGCTTAAAAAACTCTCCGTCCGGCTGCGCGCAGCACATATCTTGCGCGAGCGGGAACGGAGAGGAGCAGTCTGCCGCCCGGAACTATGCGGAAACCTTCTTGCGCGTGCCGACCCGGTCCCGGGTTTCCAAAGGGCCGCAGCCCTTTGGCGGGGTGCAGGGGCGGAGCCCCGCCCCCTTCTCTCTTCCGCAGATCAATTCACTGCCGAAAGGAACCTGAAAAACTTAACGCATATGCCCGAATGATTGGTGGTTTGCGTCCCCTTCCGGTGCTATAATGGAGTATCCGTTTGAAAACACTGGAAGGGGATATGCACAATGAAAAACAAGAACGGCCTGCTGCTTTGGCTGATCTGGGCGCTGGAAGGCGTCTGCTGCGGCTTCGGCGCAATTCTGCCCGGCGTGAGCGGCGGCGCGCTCATGGTCGCCTTCGGGGTATACAGGCCGCTGATCGAGACCCTCTCGCACCTGAAGACGGGCATCAAGAAATACGGCATGATGCTGGTCATGTTCGTCATCGGCGCGGCCATCGGCTTTGTCGGCTTTTCCGGCCTGGTCGCCTATCTGATGGAAAAGAACGCAACTCTGGTCACCTGCGCGTTCATCGGCTTCATCGCCGGCACTTTCCCGGAGCTTTGGCAGGATGCCGGCTCCAAGGAAGGCCATAAAAAGGGCGCGGTCATCGGCATGGCGGGCTGCTTTGTCGTGATGTGCGCGATCCTCGCGCTGCTGAGCAACGCGAGGATCGCGCACATCACGACAAAGCAGCCTGCCATGCCGATGACCGCGCCCTTTTTATGGCCTTCCTTGGAGCCGGCATCCTGCCAGAGTTCCGGGAAAGTGCCGGCGATGAAGCCGATGAACGC
>JAFQGN010000055.1 GCA_017398245.1 Clostridia bacterium
AGGGGGCGGAGCCCCCGCCCGGGTTGCCAGTGGAACTCTTTTTTAAAAAGAGTTCCACAGGCAACGGGAGGATAAGCAGGCGCAAGGGCCGGGATAGTGTGCAGATTGATGATTCGGTCAAACGGCTCGGCATGGAAGAGAAACAGGATTTATGTAGGAGAAACCCCAAATTGATTTCTTTTGGGGAGCGCGAGGGGCCTTTTCTTTTTCCGAAGAAAAGGCCCCTCGCAGAATCAGAAAATGTGGAGGGATGCATATGGCGAATAATTTTGGTATGAACAGGGGCAATCTGGCGAAGGTTTTTGTTCCGGTGATCGACGAGGTGTACAAGCACAGCACTCTGACCAGCGTGCTGGACGGCGCGCAGGAGCTGGCCAGGCAGGGTGCGAACGGCAACGAGCTGATCGTGCCCACCCTGAGCATGGACGGCCTTGGCAATTACGATCGCGATAACGGCTATGTGGCGGGCGACGTCGCCATGACCAACGCCACCTACAAGTGCGGCTATGATCGCGGCCGCATGTTCAGCGTGGACGCGCTGGACGATCAGGAGAGCGTGAACGTGGCGTTCGGCTGGCTGGCGGGCGAATTTGTGCGCACGCAGGTGGCTCCGGAGCTGGACGCGTATCGCTTTGCTTCTTACGCGAGCAAGGAAGGCGTGGGCAAGCCGGCAGTGGGTGCTTCTCTGGCCAATGCAGAGGCACTGACCGCCGCTCTGCGCGTGGGTCTGCAGGCGATGGATAATGCTGAGGTGCCCTTTGAGGACCGCGTGCTGTTTATCGCAAGCGGCCTGCACGACATGATCGACGATCAGGAGCTGACCAAGAGCAACCGTGTGCTGGGCGCGTTCAGCCAGATCGTAAAGGTGCCGCAGAGCAGGTTCTACAGCGAGATCCAGCTCAATGACGGCTCTACTTCCGGCCAGACCGACGGCGGCTTTGTGAAGGCGCAGGGCGGCAAGAAACTGAATTTCATGATCGTGCACAAGGGCGCGGTGATCCAGTATCAGAAGCACACAGTGCCCAAGATCATTGCGCCGGAGCAGAACCCGCATGCCGACGCATGGAAGTTTGGCTACCGCACGGTGGGCATCGCGGACGTATACGCCAACAAGCTGGCTGGCGTGTACGTACACATGCAGGCCGAATAAGCGGCGGGACGGAAAAGAGGGCCGGAAACGGCCCTCTTTTTAGGCGAAGATTCTGACGAGAGGTTGTGGAAAGGGGCGAGGGCATGGGTAAATATGCCGACTGGGACGGATACAAAGAGGCGTATCCGCAGGGCGTGAGCGAGGCGGAGTTTGAGGGCGCGATCGCCCGGGCGGAGGCGCTGATCGACGTTTGGACCGCCGGAAGGGCGGAAGAAGCCGAGGATTGGGCCGAGGAGCAGGTGAAGATGGCCGTATACGCGCTGGTGAGCGCGATCGTTCACAACGAAGACGCGCAGGGCGGCGGCGTTCAGCTGGAATCGGTGAGCAACGACGGGTACAGCGAAAGGTATTTCCGCGCGGAGGCGAAGAAGCTGACCGGACTGAAAGAGGAGGCCATGAAGTGGCTTTCGGGCACGGGGCTGGTGAGCGCGCTGTGATGCAGAGGATGTTCGGCGAGATGCTGACGGCATATCGGCAGGAGGAGAACGGCTGGGCGCGCGAGGTGATCGGCGGCGTTTTCTTGCGAAGGGAAGTGCAGATGCGGGTGCTGGACGGCGGCATGCGCGAGTTCAGGCCGATATTGAAGGCGACGATTCCGGGTGAGGAGAGCAAGGTGCGGATCGGCGATGTGATCGCCGTGGGCGAGGGGCCGCAGATATCCAATGCGGAGGAGATGGCTGAGCTGCGGGAGACGGGCGAGTGCTACGCCGTGGTGCGGATACAGGACAACACGATGCAGCCGAGGCTGAAGCACTGGCGGATCGAGGCGGAATAGACGTGGAAAGGAGGACGGCGGATGACGGAGAGCGTGGCTAAATGGCTGGAGAGCTGGGCCGGAGACGGCATGCAGGTGCTTTGTGAATGTACGGAGCTCAAGCCCGGGCGCATGGGCGTGTACAGGAAGGGATGCGTTGGGGAGCAGGAGTATCCGGACGGAACGAAGGAGAAGACGTATAGGTTCGGGATCGAGATGTGCTTCTGGGCGCAGAGCGCAGCGGACAGGGCGGCGAATCTTGCGGTGCTGCGTGGGCTGGAGGAGTGGATCCGGCAACAGGATGTGGAGGAGAAATTCCCGGACGTGGGCGGCGAATGCTGGAGGGCGGAGCTGGCGGGCGGTTTCGTGCTGAAAAAGAGCGGGCTGCTGGAGTGCGTGTACGGCGCGGCGCTGGATCTGTATGTGACGGAATGAAGCGGTTTGCGTGTGGCTTTGCGCGAAGGAGTTCCGGGAAGGCGGCGGCGACGGGAGCGAATCTGAGTGAGAAGAATTTGGCGCGGAGTCGTTTTGTATAAAGGCGGCGCTGGAGGAGCTTATGCAAAGGCGGGTTTTTGGTGTGGGAGAGGTTTTGTGATGAGGCGGCTTTGCGCGTGTTTTTGCGAAGAAGAATTTTGGTGCGCAGGGCTTTGCGGCGCGGATGCGCACGGAACAGGAGGGCGAGATGGACATTAAGAAGCTGCTGATCGAGGCGGCGAAGCTGAAAAAGAGGATCGCTAAGGGATATGGCAAGAGGTGAGGATGGATGAAGAGGATCGGCGAGGCGTGGTTCCGGTTTC
>JAFQGN010000056.1 GCA_017398245.1 Clostridia bacterium
AAATTAAAATCGGACATGACCGCCTCGATGATCTTCTTCTTGTAGGAGGAGAACATGTTCTCCGTCGCGACCTTCACGCCGGTCTCGCGGATGGTCGGGATCAGCGCGGAATACATCTCCTCGTTGATCTTCCATTCATCTTCGGCGGAGAGCCTGTCGGAATAGGCATTGAACGCCGGGTGGACCACCAGCCACGGGCAGCCGACCTCGCCAAGGAGCATCATGACCTTTTTGATGGCGCCCAGCACATATGCGTTGGTCTTGGGAGCTTCGTGCACATAGGAGGGGAAGGGCGCGTGCGCCTGACCAAAGCCCACGCCGTGCTTTTTCGCGGCCTCGGCATAGGGCTTGAGGGCGGCGAGCATCTGGGCGTCGGTCTGGTCGAAGAAGCCTTCGAGTTTGCCGGCGCGGATGGAGCCGCCGGGGAGGGTATGATCGATATTGAAGTCAACGCAGTCAAAGCCGGCATCGGCAATGATGCCAAAGCCGGCGTCGATACCGTAGTTATCCAGGATCGGGGCGGTCTGTACGCTCAGTTTCATCATAAATCAGTACATTCCTTTCCGTGTTGTGGGCATTGCAACCGGTAACAGTATACTCCTTTTGCGTGCAAATGGAAAGCCGGCGTTGCGCTTTTGCGGATTGAAGTTCGCGCCGATATGTGGTAATATAAGATGTATTATTGTCTGAAAGTCTGCTCAGGACTGTTCATAGAGAGAGGAGTGTTTTCATGCCGACATATGAAAGCAAGATCCGCAACGAGGCGACGGATATGCTGGTGAAAGCGCTTTTGTCGCTGGAAACCGAAGAGGAATGCTATCGCTTTCTGGAAGATATTTGCACATACAAGGAGATGCTCGACCTTGCGCAGAGGCTGCAGGTGGCGGGCATGCTGCGCAGAAAGGTGACCTATAACGACATTGTGCACGAAACGGGCATGCCCACGGCCACGATCAGCCGCGTGAACCGGGCGATTGCCTATGGCGCGGGCGGATACGAGGCTGTTTTGACCAAGCTGGAGGCAGCAAAAGCAGAAGAAAACGAGGATACGCAAGCAAATGATTGATCTTACGCGCCTGAACCCCATGCAGAGGCAGGCAGTCGAATACGGAACGGGGCCGCTGCTGGTGCTGGCGGGGGCGGGTTCGGGAAAGACCCGAGTGCTGACCTACCGCATCGCAAAGCTGATCGAAGAGGGCGTGCCGGCCTGGTCGATTTTAGCTATTACGTTTACCAACAAGGCCGCAAAGGAGATGCGCGAGCGAGTGGCGTCTCTTTGCGGCGAAAGCGCGGAGGAGGCGTGGATCTCTACGTTCCATTCCTGCTGCGTGCGCATGCTGCGAAAGGATATCGAAAAGATCGGCTACAAGCGTTCGTTTGCCATTTACGATGAGGACGACAGCATGGCGGTGATCAAAAACGCCATGAAGATGGTGGATCTGAACGACAAGGAGACCACGCCGCGCTATGTGCGCGCGATCCTTTCCGACCGCAAGAACAAGCTGATCTCGCCCGAGGAATGGCTGCGCAGCGCAAGGCCGGATCCGAAAAACGAGAAGATCTTCAAAATCATGGAGATATACGAAAAGCAGCTGCGGGAGAACAACGCGCTGGATTTTGACGATCTGCTGGTGAAAACGCTGGAGCTGCTGGTGAACAACCCGCCGGTGCTGGAAGGGTACAGGCGCAAGTTTTCGAATATCCTCGTGGATGAATATCAGGACACCAACCAGGCGCAGTATGAACTTGTGCGCCTGCTGGTGAACGAGGAGCGCAATATCTGCGTGGTGGGCGACGACGACCAGTCCATTTACGGCTGGCGCGGCGCGGACATCCGCAATATTCTGAACTTTGAAAAGGATTTCAAGGGCTGCAAGGTCGTCAAGCTGGAACAGAATTACCGCAGCGACGGGAACATTCTGGAGGCTGCCAACCATATCATCGCCAACAACGCCGGGCGCAAGGAAAAGCGGCTGTGGACCAAGGCGCAGTCGGGCGACAAGATCCACGCGTATTCTGCGCTGGATGAGCGCGACGAGGCGCATTGGATCTGCATGCAGGCGGCCTCTTTGCAGCGGAAAGAGGACATGTCCTACGGCGATATGGCCGTTTTGTACCGCACGAACGCGCAGTCGCGCGTGATTGAAGAAGCGCTGGTGCGTTCCGGCATACCGTACAGCGTGTACGGCGGCATGCGCTTTTATGACCGCAAGGAAGTGCGTGATCTGGTGGCGTATCTGCGCACGCTGAACAACCCGGACGACGATGTTTCCGCTATGCGCATCCTCAACGAACCAAAGAGGGGCATCGGCGAGACGACGCAGGAGAAGATACTGGCGTACGCGCGCGAGGAGGGGATATCCTTCTTTGCGGCGCTGATGGACTGGGAGAGCATTGGCTTGCCCAAGAGAGCTGCGCTGGCGGTGGAGGATTTTGCAAACCAGCTGCAGACGATGTTCGAGCTGCGCTTTGAACTGCCGGCGGATCAGCTGGTGAAAAAGATTCTGGAGATCACCCAGTACGAGGAGCAGTTTAAAAAGGTAAAGAGCGAGGAAAACACCACGCGGCTGCAGAATATTCAGGAATTTGTGGGCGCGGTGACACAGTTTTCCGAGCAGGACCCGGAAGGCGGGCTGGAGGCGTTCCTCGAAAACGTGGCGCTGGTGACGGATCTGGACGGCATGCAGGGGGCGCGCAGCGCAATGACGCTGATGACTCTGCACGCGGCAAAGGGTCTGGAATTCCCGGCGGTGTTCATCGCGGGCATGGAAGAGGGGATCTTCCCGACGATGCGCGCGCTGTACGAGGAGCCGCAGATGGAAGAAGAGAGGCGGCTGTGCTATGTGGGCGTGACGAGGGCGATGAAGAAGCTGTATCTGCTCAACGCGCGCTCGCGAACGCTGTACGGCAACCGCAATGCGAACGAGCCTTCGCGCTTTTTGGGCGAGATCCCGCCGGAGCTGGTGGACACGGGCAGAAAGAGTGCGCCGCAGCAGAGTTCCTTCGGGCATACGGAAGCGGCGACGCTGCCGAAAGCTGCAAAGCCGACCAGAGTCGGCGCGGATATGGCGCTGGGGATTCCCGGGCTGCGCAAGGGGTTCGGCTCTATCGGATTCCCGGGCGCGCCTTCGCCGGAGAAAAAGGTGGTACAGAGCGCGGCCCGCAGTGTGCAGAAAACGCAGCTCTTCCACGAGGGCGACAGGGTGCTGCACAGGCTGTTTGGCAAGGGAACAGTCGTAGAACTGCGCGATGTGAACGGTTCCATGCGTGTTGTGATCCGCTTTGACGAGCGGGGAGACAAGGTGTTCCCGGCGGATACGGCTCCCGTGGTGAAAATTACGGAGTAAAAAGACCAAAGTCTGAAAATGGGGCAGATTGGAGAAAATATTCGATAAAACAGACGACGGTCTGTTGATGGAGAAAATGTGCGATGAAAGAGAAGATGCGCGAGCTCGTGCAGAGGCTGAACGAAACGAGTTATGCCTATTACGTGCTGGATAATCCCATTATTTCCGATGCGGAGTGGGATGCGCTGTACGAAGAGCTGAAAAGACTGGAGTCGGTAACGGGAGAGGTGCTGCCGGATTCGCCTACGAGGCGCGTCGGCGGCGAACCACTGGCGGCGTTTGAACAGCACAGGCATCTTGTGCGCATGCTTTCGATGGACAAGGCGCAGACCGAGCAGGCGCTGCTGGACTGGGCTGCGCGCACGGAAAAATGGGCCGAGCAGGAAGGCGCGGCGAAGCCGAAGTACATGATCGAGCATAAGTTCGACGGGCTGACGATCTGCCTTACGTACGAAAACGGGCAGCTTGTGCAGGCGGCGACGCGCGGAAACGGCGAAGTGGGCGAGGCCATTATTGAACAGGCGAGGACGATCCGCTCGATCCCGCTGATGATCCCGTATAAAGGGAAAATTGAAGTGCGCGGCGAGACATACATGCGGCTGAGCGTTCTGGAGGAATACAACAAGACTGCCGCCGAGCCGCTCAAAAACGCGCGCAACGGCGCGGCGGGCGCACTGCGCAATCTCGACCCGGCGGTGACGGCCGCGAGAAGGCTGGACGCCGTGTTCTACGATGTAGGCTATATCGAGGGACGGGAGTTTGCCGACAGCGCGGAAATGTATGATTTTTTGCGCGAGAACCGGTTTCCGACGCCCTCGTACCTTGAAAATGCGGAGACGATCGAAGAGGCGATCGGGAAGGTGCGCGCGATCGGCGAGAGCCGGGGCGAGCTGGATTACATGATCGACGGCGCGATCATCAAGGTGACCGACTTTGGTCTGAGAAGTGCGATGGGCAACACGGAAAAGTTCCCGCGCTGGGCGATCGCGTTCAAATATGAGGCGCAGGAGGAGGTTTCCATCCTGCGGGAAGTGACATGGGAGCTGGGCCGCACGGGCAAGCTGACTCCGCGCGCGAGGCTGGATCCGATCGAGATCGCCGGGGCGACGGTGCAGTACGCGACGCTCAACAACTGGGGCGATATCCTGCGCAAGCGCGTGCGCATCGGCGCGAAGGTGTGGATCCGGCGTTCGAACGAGGTGATCCCGGAGATCATGGGCCGGGTGGACGAGTTTTTGCCGGATGAGCGCGACGTGGAAAAGCCGGAAATCTGCCCGGCGTGCGGCGCGCAGCTGGCGGAAGTGGGCGCGCATCTGTTCTGCCCGAACCGGGAGGGGTGCCTTCCGCAGAGCGTGATGCGGCTGACGCATTTTGCCGGGCGCGACGCGATGGACATCGACACGTTTTCCGAGAAGACGGCCATGCAGCTGGCGCAGGAGCTGAATGTGCGCGAGCCGTGGCAGCTGTACGAGCTGACGAAAGAGCAGCTCATTTCGCTGGAGAGGTTCGGCGAGAAGAAGGCGGAGAACCTGCTCAAGGCCATTGAAAAGAGCAAAAACTGCCGCCTGGACGCGTTTTTGTTTGCTATCGGTATCCCGAATGTGGGAAGGAAGACGGCGAGAGACCTTGCCGAGCATGCGGGATCGGTCGAGAAGCTGCGCGCGATGACGGCGGAGGAGCTGACGGCGATCGGCGACGTGGGCGAGATCGTAGCGAGCAGCATCGTGAGTTATTTTGAAGATGAAATGTACGTGCGCAACCTCGAAAAGCTGTTTGCAGTGGGCGTTGCGCCGCAGTGGGAAGAGAAAGAGAGCGCGGAAGGCCCGCTGAATGGCATGAAGGTGGTCGTGACGGGCACGCTTGTGCACTTCAGCCGGCAGCAGGCGGAGGAAGCCGTCGTGCAGGCCGGCGGCACGGCCGTGGGCAGCGTTTCCAAGAACACGACGTTCGTGCTGGCGGGAGAGAAGGCCGGCTCGAAGCTGGAGAAGGCGCAAAAGCTCGGGATCGAAGTGATCGGCGAGGAGGAATTCATGCGCCGGATCGGTATGATCGAAGCCTGAGAAGGTCGGGCAGTTAAAGTTCAAAAAAACTGGCCCAAACACAGAAAGCTGTGGTATACTATATAAGATAGTTTGGAGTGCTGTACGCACTGCGGCTGTCAGGACAGAAAACGGAGGAAAAACCAATGCGCAGCATGACCGGTTATGGCAGATGTACGATTGAAAAGGACGGCCGACAGCTGACGGTCGAGGTAAAGAGCGTGAACCATCGCTTTTTGGACCTGAGCTTCCGCATGCCCCGCAGCTTCTCTTCCATGGAAGACGAAATGCGCAGGCAGATCGGCAATACGCTCAAGCGCGGTCATGTGGACGTATATGTGACGTACAGGAACCTGCGAGAGGATTCCAAGCAGGTGTCCATCGACAAGGCGCTGCTTTCCGGCTATATGAAGGCGCTGGACGAGGCGAAGGAGCAGTACGGCCTGCACGATGACCGCTCCCTTTGCCGTGTGACCGGGTTCCACGACGTGCTGGTCGTTTCCGAGGCGGAAGAGGACGAAGAGGCGCTCAAGGCGCTGATGGCCGAGGCGCTGGGCGGCGCGATCGCTGAAAACGACCGTATGCGCGAAAAGGAAGGCCTGAACATGCAGGCGGATTTCCTTGTGCGCGAAAAGAACATTGCCGCGCTGCGCGAGAAGATTTCGGCAAGGTGGCCGAAGATCCAGGAAGAATACAGGGAGAAGCTGACTGCGAGGCTGCGCGAGCTCATCGGCAACAACGCCGACGAAAGCCGCATTCTGACCGAAGCCGCCATCGTGGCGGACAGAAGCGCGATCGACGAAGAGTTGGTGCGCCTGGCGAGCCATCTGGGGCAGCTGCGCGAAATGGCCATGGCGACCGAGCCCATCGGCCGGAAGCTGGATTTCCTTGTGCAGGAAATGAACAGGGAAGTGAACACCATCGGCTCCAAGACGCAGGATATCGAAGTGACCGGCTGCGTTGTGGAATGCAAAAGCGAGATCGAAAAGCTGCGCGAACAGGTGCAGAACGTAGAATAAGCGAAAGAGAAACAAAAGCGGAGGTACAGAAGAGTGAAACGAGGAAAACTGTTCACCATGTCCGGCCCGTCCGGCGTCGGCAAAGGCACTATCGTTCGGGAACTGCTCAAGGCGTGTCCGGATCTGAAGCTTTCCGTTTCCTGTACGACCCGCCAGCCCCGTCCCGGCGAGACGGAAGGCGTGCACTATTTCTTTGTGAGCAAGGAACGGTTTGAGGAACTGGCCGCTTCCGGCCAGATGCTGGAATGGGCGAACGTGCACGGCAATTGCTACGGCACGCCGCGCGGCTATGTGGAGCAGATGCTTGCGCAGGGCTATAATGTGCTGCTGGAGATCGACGTGCAGGGCAGTCTGCAGGTGCTGGAGAATATGCCCGAGACCATCGGCATTTTCATTTTGCCGCCCAGCCGAGCTGAGCTGGTCAGGCGTCTTTCCGGCCGCGGAACGGAGAACAAGCAGCAGCTGGAGACCCGCATCCGCA
>JAFQGN010000057.1 GCA_017398245.1 Clostridia bacterium
AGAAAGAATGCGGCACGGGTCATTGACCCATGCCGCTGTGACGTATTCAGTTTTCTGCGAAGGTCACGACATATGTGCCGGCGACCATGACCACGAGCGCGATGAGGAAGCTGGCCGAAGGAACTTCGCGGAAGATGAGCAGCGAAAGCGCGACGCCCACGAACGGGGCGATGGCATAGTACGCGCTGGTCTTTGCCGCGCCGAGCCAGCGCTGCGCATAAATATAAAACATGATGGACAGGCCGTAGGCCACAAAGCCCAGCACGAGGGCAAAAAGGATATCCGTCCATGCAGGGAGGGTTTCGCCGACGACGAGCGCGCCCGCGCCCGAGAACAGGCCCTTGATGACGACGATCTGCACAGGGTCTTTCGACGAGAGCGCGCGGGTGCAGTTGTTTTCCAGGCCCCAGCACACGCACGCCGCAAGCACATACAGCGAGCCGACCGAGACAGAAAGGCTGCCGATATCGCCCGCAGTGAGGATGAGGCTGGAGAGCGTGACCAGACCGATGCCCAGCCACAGCTTGCGGCTGATGCGTTCCCGGAAGACAAGCAGCGCGATCATCGAGGTGGCGACGATCTCGAAATTGTTCAGAAGCGAGGCGTTCGCCGCAGAGGTTTTTGCGATGCCGATCATCAGAAAGATCGGCGCGGCGATATCCAGCACGACCATGCCGATCGTATAGGGCAATTCCTTGCGGGTGAACCGGCTTTCCGCGTTTGCGGATGTATTTTTGCGGGCCTGCTGCATCGCGGCCATGCCGATTCCTGCGCCAAGGTACAAAAACGCGGCCATCATGGTAGGCGGAACGCTGCCCAGAAGCAGCTTGGAAAACGGCGCGTTCAGCGCATAAAACACCGCGGCGAGCACCGCAAAGAGCACGCCCTTTTTCTGATTTGCATCCATATTCTTGTCCCTCATTTCATAAACCTGTCCAGCGCGTCGTTCAGCTCTCCGATCGCCTTTTCGTCTCCGGAGCGCGCCGAATCCACGATGCAGTGGGCGATATGTTCCTTCAGAATTTCACGCCCGATATTGTTCACGGCCGATTTGACCGCTGCGATCTGGATGAGGATCTCGGTGCAGTCTCTGTCCTCCCGCACCATGCTGCGGATGGATTCCAGATGCCCGATCACGCGGGAAAGGCGGTTCTCGACCGCCTTGGTATGTTCGTGCGAATGCGCCATGGCATATCCTCCTTTTATATCCCCCCAGGGGGGATATTGGCTGTATAGCACATGCAGGAGCCGAATACAACAGCAAAGGCCGATCTGCAGGAAAGGATTGCGTAAAATTGCACAGCGGTGTATAATGGTGCAAAATCTGCACTTGCGGAAAGGTGGGAAAGATTGCAGATATGGATATCAAAGCATTTTTGAAGGAAGTAACGGCGATCCCCGGCCTGCCGGCGTATGAAGACGCAGCGGCGGACTGCATCGCAAAGCACATCGCTCCCTATGCCGACGAGGTTAAGAAGGCGGCTCTGGGCAGCGTGATCGCAAAAATCGGAAACAAAGGCCCCAAGGTTCTGGTGTGCGCACATCAGGACGAGATCGGCATGATGGTGCTGAAAATTGAAGACGACGGCTGCCTGCGCATGCACAGAATGGGCGGCGTGGACCCGCGCATTCTGCCGGCGCACGACGTGCTGGTGCATACCGACAACGGCCCCATCCCGGGCGTGATCGGCTCCAAGCCCCCGCACCTGACCAAGCCGGGCGACCGCGAAAAGGCGCTGACGTTCGAAGACCTGTATGTGGACATCGGCTTTGGCGGCGAAGAGGCGAAGAAGCTGGTGCATGTGGGCGATACGATCACCCTCGTTTCCCCGCTGACCGAGCTGGCCGGCGGCTTCCTGAGCAGCAAGACCATGGATGACCGCGCGTCTGTGGCGGCGATGATCGTATGCGCAGAAGAGCTGAGCAAGCGCAACACCCCGGCGACGGCGTTCCTGTGCGCATCCTCTCAGGAGGAGGTCGGCTCCAAGGGCGCGGTCACCGCAGCCTATTCCACCGAGCCGGATTTCGGCATCGCCATCGACGTGACCTTCGGCGAGGCCCCGGGCTGCGACAGGTTCGAGGCGTTCCCGCTGGACAAGCCCACCATCGCCGTGGGCCCGACTCTGAACTCCGTTCTGACCGAGCGCCTGCGCAAGAGCGCGAAGAAGTACGGCATCGGCTATTCTCTGGAAGTGACCGGCGCGAGCACCGGCACCGACGCGAGCGGCATGTTCCTGACCCGCGCGGGCCTGCCCGTGGTGCTGATCAGCATCCCGCTGCGCTACATGCACACTTCCGTGGAAACGCTGATGGAAAACACCATTTGGGAAGCCGGCCGTCTGATGGCCGCCTTCATTGACGATATCGCACGCGATTGGGGGGATCTGGAATGGTATTGACCATCGATCGCATCCGTGAACTGACGGAAAAGCGCGGCGCTCCCGGAAACGAAAAGGAAGTGCGCGAGTATATCATCGAACAGGCGAAGAAATACACCGAAGATATGACGGTCGACAAGCTGGGCAACGTAGTTGCCAAGATGAAGGGCACCTCTTCCGATAAGAACGTGCTTTTGACCGGGCACATGGACGAGGTTGCGTTTATTGTGGTCGGCGCGGAAGAAAACGGCCTTGTGCGCTATATGTGCCTGGGCTCCATCGACCCGCGCGTGGTCGTCTCCAAGCGCGTGGTCATCGGCAAGGACAAGGTGCCGGGCGTTATCGGCGCGAAGGCGATCCACCTGCAGAGCGCATCCGAGCGCGGCCGCGTGTTCGGCCATGGCGAGCTGCGCATCGATATCGGCGCGCGCAGCCGCGACGCCGCCGAGGCGCTGGTCTCCCCCGGCGATTACATCACCTTTGATACCCCGTTCTACGGCTTTGGCGACGGTTTTGTGCGCTCCCGCGCGCTGGACGACCGCGTCGGCTGTCTGACCCTTCTGCGCGTGCTGGAAGCCGGCCCCTATCCGGTGGACGTGACGTGCGTGTTCACCACGATGGAAGAGCTGGGCTGCAAGGGCGCAAAGGTGGCCGGTTATGCCAACGCGAGCGACGTGGCCCTGAACTTTGAAGGCACCGCCGCAAACGACCTGGGCTGCGTTCCGGAGCAGTTCAAGGTGTGCCGCTGCGGACAGGGCGTTGCCATCTCCTTTGCGGACAATTCCTCCATGGCGCATCGCGGCCTGTTCAAGGCGCTGATGAACGTGGGCAAGGAAAACAACATTGCATGGCAGATCAAACAGGGCGTGACCGGCTCCAACGACGCCGGTTCCATCCAGACCGCTGCCGGCGCAAGGCCGACCTGCGTTCTTTCCGTGCCCTGCCGCTACATCCATTCCGGCGCATGCGTGTGCAAGCTGAGCGATATCGACGCCCAGTTCGAACTGACCGACGCCTATCTGCGCGCCGGCGCGCCGCTCTGATCACAAGGAGGCTGAACGAAAATGAGAAATACGCTGAAGACCCTGACCACCACCTACGGCGGAGCCGGCCGCGAAAACACCGTTGCCGAAGTGATCCGCGAAATGGTCGCCCCGTATGTCGATACCATCGAGACCGATGCGCTGGGCAACCTCATCTGCATCAAGAAGGGCGAGGGCAAGCGCGTGATGCTGGCCGCGCATATGGACCATATCGGCTTTATCGTGACCAATATCGACGAAAACGGATTCCTGCGCGTGCACAACTGCGGCGGCATCCGTCCGGCTAATTCCATGAACCGCCATGTCGTGTTTGAAAACGGCGTGCACGGTCTGCTCTCTAATGAGATGAAGGATTTTGACAACACGCTGGCCAAGATGTTCATCGATATCGGCGCGCACAGCAAGGAAGAGGCCGAAAGCATGGTCTCCCTTGGCGATGTGGCCGTGTATGCGCCCGACGTGTTCGACATGGGCGATTATCTCTCCGGCCCGGCTATGGACAACCGCGTGGGCTGCGCTGTTGTGGTCGAAACGCTCAAGCAGCTGTGCGAAAACCCCAAGAGCGAAGTGGCCGCCGTGTTCACCGTGCAGGAAGAAGTGGGCTGCCGCGGCGCCCGCGCCGCCGCCTATTCCGTGAACCCGGACGTCGGCATCGCTCTGGACGTGACCATGACCGGCGATACCCCCAACGGATTTGGCATTGCGTGCGGCCTGGGCAAGGGCGTGGCCATCAAGCTGATGGACTCCTCCCTCATCTGCACTCCTTCCGTGGTGAAGGCCCTCATCGGAGCGGCGGAGCGCGAGAGCATCCCGTTCCAGCGCGAAGTGCTCACCGCGGGCGGCACCGACGCCTCCGCTATGAACACCACCCGCGGCGGCATCCCCTCGGGCGTTCTGTCCATCGCCTGCCGCTATGTGCATTCCGCTACCGAGACCGTTTCCGTTTCCGACTGCGAGGCCGCTGCAAAGCTGCTGGCCACTGTGCTCAACAACGGCGAACTTTGATAGGATTTTTGCGAGAACCCCTTTTCTTCAGAAGAAGAAAAGGGGTTCTCGCGCTCTCCCCAAAAGAAGTCTGTTTGGGGAGAGTATATTCTTCCGAAAGGTTCGGCGGCAGCATTTGTCTGCGGGCACAGCCCGCCTTCAGAGGAAGAAAAGGGGTTCTCGCGCTCTCCCCAAAAGAAGTCTGAAATAGGGTTTCTTCACTGCAGAAGGCTTATTTGTTTACCAACACGATGGTTCATGCGTTTCCTATTCTGTAGGGTTCAACTACACTATAGTGTTGTGCGCGTTATCTATTCGTGTTACAATCATCACAGAAAGAACAATTCCCCATATACGATTTCTTTGAGTGGGGCGCGGGGAGGGTATTTCTTTTTCAAAAGAAACACCCTCCCCGCAAAAAGAAAGGCGGTACCCCGATGCTTAGCGTAAAAATGATCAGCCCCGGCTCGCGCGAATGGTACGCGCTGGCGGACTATGCCGAAA
>JAFQGN010000058.1 GCA_017398245.1 Clostridia bacterium
AGTTGTCGCGCTGGACGAAACCAACTGGAACGATTACTTTACCATCGAGCCTGCCGATGACTGGATTGAGTATCCGGGTCATCTTGAATGGCGTTTCAGCAACTATGTCGCCCTGAAGGAAGAATACAGAGACCGGCTGCTGACCGAGGGCAATAACGATTTTATTTTCAGCTGCTGCTATGATGTTTCCACCACGCCCTATTATCTGGTGGTGGATGAGAAAAACCGATCCGTCACTCTGGGCGAGCAATACACCGGTACGGAAGGCAAGCAGCACTCCTTCGCCATTGAGGAAGAGCCTTTCAGCACTCTGAACCATGTGGACGGCCTTGGCTATACGCTGGGATCTGTCGGCGTTCCGGATGAAAACATCCCCTCCGGTGAGAATGTCAGGCATATCATCACCGACTACACCGTAAAGTACGCCGAGGGCGTTCTGCTGCTGGCGATTCCCGGTCCCGGCCGCACTGTGGCGGAATAAACGATAAGAGGATCCAAAGACCCGGACAGCGTCCGGGTCTTTCTCTTTTTCCGGCAGAAAGTTGCCGTATTATCCGGTCAAAAAGATGTCAGACAGAAACGATAATATTAACTGTATTGCCGGAAAGCATGGATCGGCGCGCTGTTGTTTTTTTCGGGAATAAATGATATAATGGTATCAAGCGGAATCTGCGCTCCGGCGAAGGTTCCTTTTTTGAGCGTACAGGCAGGTGTTATCTATGAACGAAAACAAGGATTTTGCACTGGCAAAACAGATCGCTGAGCGCGTTGCTGAGGCCGGCGGTCGGGTGTATCTGGTGGGCGGCGGCGTGCGCGACGCGATCAGCGGAATCCCGTGCAAGGACGTCGATATAGAGGTCTACGGCATAACGCCGCAGAAATTGCGCGAAATCCTCTCCGGACTGGGCGAGGTGCTGGAAAAGGGCGCGGCCTTCGGCGTGCTGGGGCTGGCGCACACGGAGATCGATATCGCCATGCCGCGCACAGAATCCAGAACCGGCGACGGTCACCGCGATTTTGACGTGTCCGTCGATCCCTTCCTCTCCACGCGCGAGGCGAGTAAGCGGCGCGATTTCACCTTCAACGCGATGATGCAGGACGTGCTCACCGGCGAGATTGTGGACAACTGGGGTGGAAAAGAGGACCTTGAAAAGCGCATCGTCCGCCACGTGAACGATGCGACCTTTGCCGACGACGCGCTGCGCGTGTTCCGCGCGGCTCAGTTTGCCGCCCGGTTTGAGGCCGAAATCGCCCCGGAAACGCTGGAACTGTGCAAAAAAATGGACGTGACCACGCTTTCGCACGAGCGCGTGTTCGACGAAATGTGCAAGGCGCTTGAAAAGGCGGATAAGCCCTCCATCTTCTTCCGACTGCTGGAAAAAATGGATCATCTGAAGGAGTTTTTCCCGGAGATCGCCCAGCTGCGCGGCGTGGAGCAGAACCCGACCTATCATCCGGAAGGCGATGTGTTCGAGCACACGATGCTCACCATCGACTGCGCCGCCGCCCTGCGCGACCGGGCCCTGCAGCCGCTGCCGTTCATGCTGGCGGCGCTGTGCCACGATCTGGGCAAGTTTGACTCCACCGAGGTGAACGAGGAAGGCCGCATCATCTCCTATCTGCATCCGGTCACCGGCGTGCCGCTGGCGGAAAGGCAGCTTGGCAGGCTGACCAATAACGTCAAGCTCACGAAATACGTCGCCAACATGGTGGCGATGCACATGCGCCCGAACGCGCTGGCAAACGCGCACTCCAAAAAGAAAAAGACGCGTATCATGTTCGATCTTGCCGTCTGCCCGGAGGACCTGATCCTGCTCTCCCGCGCGGACGCAACCGGCAAGCTAGACGGCCCCTATAACGAGGCGAACTGGAACTTCCTGATGGAACGCCTTGAGGACTACCGTCAGGTGATGCAGCGCCCGATGGTGACGGGTCAGGACCTGCTGGACGCGGGATTTAAGCCTGGTCAGCAGTTCAAGGATCTGCTTGCCAGGGCGAAGGAACTGCACTTTTCCGGCGTGGAAAAGGGCCGCGTGCTGCGCCAGCTGATGGGCGACGCGGGCATGAACGTGAAAAAACAGAAGAAAGACGAGGATAACAAATGAGCGCATCCGTACGCGACATGACTGTTGGCAAGCCCTATAAGCATATCATCGCTTTTGCTCTGCCGCTGATGCTGGGCAACATCTTCCAGCAGCTCTACACCATGACGGACGCGGCCATCGTCGGCCAGTTTGCCGGCGTAGAAGCGCTGGCGGCCGTCGGCGCGGCAGACTGGCTCAGCTGGCTGGTGTTCGGCGTGGTGAGCGGTTTTGCACAGGGATTTTCGATCCTCACCTCGCAGCGCTTCGGCGCGCAGGACGAAAAGGGCCTGCGCAAGGCCGTGGCGATGTCCGTGGTGCTGGCGGCGATCATTGCCGTGGCGTTCACGATCGTGAGCATTCTTGCCACCAATCCGCTTCTGAAGGCAATGAACACGCCGGAAAATGTGTTCGGCATGTCTTCGGCATATCTGTACATTCTCTACGCGGGCATCACGATTACGATGACATACAACATGCTCTCGTCCATTCTGCGCGCGCTGGGTAACAGCCGTGCGCCGCTGATCGCGATGGTGTGCGCGTCCGTGACCAACATCGCGCTGGACCTCGTTTTCGTCATCGCCTTCAAGTGGGGCGTGGCGGGCGCGGCGGCAGCTACGGTGATTGCACAGGCTGTGGCGAGTTTTGTGTGTTTTCTGGCGATCCGAAAGGTCTCTGCCCTGCACATGCACCGCGAGGACTGGCAGTTTGACCGCCCTGTGGCGAAGGAACTGATGCGTTTGAGCACGCCGATGGCCTTCCAGAACTGCATCATTGCAGTGGGCGGCATGGCGGTGCAGCGCGTGGTGAACGGCTTCGGCTTCATCTTTGTGGCGGGCTTCACGGCCACGAATAAGCTCTACGGCCTGCTGGAGGTGGCCGCGACTTCGTTCGGATTCTCGATGGCGACTTTCTCCGGTCAGAATCTGGGCGCGGGCAGGCTGGACCGCATCCGCAAGGGCACCAATTCCGCCCTGATCATCTCCACGCTGGTTTCCGTCGGTATTGCCGTGATCATGTTCTTCTGCGGCCGCTGGATCCTGAGTCTGTTCATCTCCGCCAGCGCCGAATCTGCCGCCGAGGTGCTCGATGTCGCCGTTGCCTATCTCAACGTGATGGCCGCCGGTCTGTTCGTGCTTTATTATCTCTACGTCTACCGTTCCGCCCTGCAGGGCATGGGCGATACCTTCATGCCGATGCTTTCCGGCATCGTCGAATTCATCATGCGTCTGGCAGTCGCATTCACGATTCCCGCCATCATCGGCGCCAACGGCGTATTCCTCGCCGAACCCGCCGCCTGGCTCGGTGCAACCGTGCTGCTGGGCTCCGCTTACTACTACCGCGTGCGGAAGCTGGAGAGGGAACGCCAAGGGGCTCTGCCCCTTGGAACCCCGCCAAAGGGTCAGTGACCCTTTGGAAACCCTTCTTGCGCCTGCGGGCGCGGGTGGGAAATTTTGTTTGAGTGATTCATACAGCACTGATGGACGTATCCCGGGCGCGTACAGAATGCGCCCGGGATACTGCGTTAGGGTTACAGCTATGGCAAAACCTGCTGCTCGGTAACGAGGAGCAGGTTTTTGCGTTTTTCGTAATTCCGGCAGTGCTGTATGGCCCGCACAAAAACAAAGTTTCCCGCGCCCGCAGGCGCAAGATGGGATTCTCAGGGGCAAGGTTTGAAACCCCTTGGGTTTCAAAGTCTGCCTTCGACAGACCGCGGACGGCAAAATCAACGATTTTGACGCCGCGCCGCATGTCCCTTGAGCAGGAGTTCCAAGGGAAC
>JAFQGN010000059.1 GCA_017398245.1 Clostridia bacterium
AAGAGACTAAGTAATCTTCGCATTTCGAACGGTATTTTGCCGGGCTGCGCGCTGCGCAGCCCGGTTTTTCGCTGCAAAGGCTGGAAATGAGCAAGAGGGGATGGCGCACGGCATAAATGCATGGTATGATATTGGCAAGACCGAAGAAAAGAGGTGCCTGAAAATGTATGATATGAAACCGTATCTGGAAAAAATCGAACAGGTCATCGCGCAGGGGCCGTTCAAGGCAGATTGGCAGTCGCTTTCCGCCTTTGAAGCGCCGAAGTGGTACCGTCAGGCCAAGTTCGGTATCTTCATCCATTGGGGCGTGTACAGCGTGCCCGCCTTTGCCAACGAATGGTATCCGCGCAATATGTACATGCAGGGCTCGCGCGAATTTGAGCACCATGTGAAGACCTACGGCCCGCACAAGGAATTCGGCTACAAGGATTTTGTGCCCATGTTCAAGGCCGAAAAGTTCGATTCGGATGCGTGGGCCGATCTGTTCAGCGAAGCCGGCGCGCAGTACGTCATCCCGGTGGCCGAGCATCACGACGGATTCCAGATGTACAAAAGCGAAATCTCGCACTGGAACGCCTATGAAAAGGGCCCCTGCCGCGATGTGCTGGGCGAACTGAAGCTCAGCTGCGAAAGGCGCGGCATGCGCATCGGCGCCTCCACGCACCGCTTCGAGCACTGGTTCTTCATGGGCCACGGCAAGGAGTTCGACAGCGATATCAAGGAACCCCTCCAGCGCGGCGATTTCTATTGGCCGGCCATGCCTGAAGGCAATCATCAGGATATTTACAGCGAACCCGCGCCCACCGAAGAATATATGCAGGACTGGCTCGTGCGCACCTGCGAGATCATCGACCGCTATCAGCCGAAGATCCTGTATTTCGACTGGTGGATCCAGCACAGCGCGCTCAAGCCGTATCTGAAAAAGCTGGCGGCATATTACTATAACCGCGCGGCGCAGTGGGGCGTGCAGGTGGCCATCAACTATAAGCACGATGCGTTCTTTTTCGGCACCGCCGTGCCGGACGTCGAACGTGGCCAGTTTGCCGATGTGAAGCCGTACTTCTGGCAGACGGACACCGCCATCGCGCTTAATTCCTGGTGCTATACCGAAAATAACGATTTCCGCCCCTGTGGGGATCTCGTGCGCGATCTTGTCGATATCGTGAGCAAAAACGGAACGCTCCTGCTCAATGTGGGCCCGAAGGCGGACGGCACCTTTGCCGAGGAAGACGTGGCCGTGCTCAAGGGCATCGGCGCGTGGCTGAAGGTGAACGGCGAGGCGATCTACGGCACGCGTCCGTGGCGCATGTACGGCGAAGGCCCGACGCAGATCGTGGAAGGCCAGTTCTCCGACGGCATCAAGAAGAACTTCACCAGCGAGGATTTCCGCTTCACCCTCGGCGACGGCTATCTCTATGCCACGGCCATGAAGTGTTCTGACGACGGCGAATACCGCATCCGCGCGCTGGGCGAACGAGACGCTTCCCGCATGGCGAATTTCCACGGCATCGTGCGCAGCGTGGAAGTGCTGGGCGCGGGCGAGGCAGAATGGGAGCGCAGCGAGGAATGCCTCAAGGTGCATACCGATGTCCGCAGCGATCTGCCGATCGTCTTCCGCATCAGGATCGATTGATAAACAACGCCCCAAAACAACAAACACCCCCGTACCGGAAAAAACAGTGCGGGGGTGTTTACTATTTTAGTAACCAGTCTTACAAGCGGAACGCGCCCTGCAGCAGGGCTTCGCGCACGGCGGCGACCACATGAGAACCGAGAGTGGGCAAACTGCCGCCGCGGTTGTATTCTTCGGCGATGCCCTCGTCATCCTGCTGCGGATACTGCGAGATCAGATCCCGAATGCGCGCGAGCGGCGCGATGCACGCATCCAGCGCGGCGGAAACGGCCTCTTCGCCGACGAATGCGTATCCGAAGGGGTGATAATCGTGCGCGGAAAGGATCGTGCGGATGTTTATTGCGCGCAGGGCGTCGACCGCGTTCTTGTGCTCGGCCGGATAGCGGATGTTCGCGCCCCATTTGCCCGAGCCGAAAATGCCCCAAAGCTGCAGGCAGTCTCCGGAAAGGAGCGTGCCGGTGCGGGTGTCGAGAATGGCGGCGCTGTCGAGCGTGTGCCCGGGAATAGGTACGACCTGCAGAACTCCCAGAAGGACCGTGCCTTCCTCCGGCAGAAGGAAATGGCTGCCTGCGAATTTCTCCTGCAGCGCGGGGGAGCGGGAAACGATGCATGCGTTCGGGAAATGCTCGTGCACGACCTGCAGCCCGCCCGCGTGGTCGGTATGGTTGTGCGAAATGAAAATGTACTTGAGCTCCTCCGGCCCGACGCCCGCCTCGCTCAGAAACGGGAGGATGTGCTCGGCCACATCCTCGGCATAGCTCGCGGTGTCGAACAGCAGCGCGCCCTCGGGCGTTTTGACGATGTATACGGTGGTGAAGATATCTTTGTACGGCGTGGTAAGCCGGGAAATATACGGCGTTTCGTTCATGGTAAGGCTCTCTCCCTTCGCGTCAGATCGTACCACGAACGCGCGGCGGGGTCAAGCAAAATGAAAAACGCGAAGACGCGCCGGGCGAAAAGTGGTATAATAT
>JAFQGN010000060.1 GCA_017398245.1 Clostridia bacterium
CCATTGTTATCGCGATCATGTATTGTGTTATTCCTTGCCGCTTCGGGACAGGGCCAACTGAGCCGAACCCTCCAGAAGCCTGCCGATTCGCCTGATCTCCGTACTGAGATCCTGCCGCATGCCGCCGTCTACCCATTCCATCAGTATGCCAATGAGCGAGCTGCGGTAAAAGCGCACGATGCACTTTTTATCCTCTGCCGACGCTGCAGTATTTTCGGCAACCATTTCGACGAAACGAGCAATGACGATCTCCGCCTCGGCATTGAGGCAGCGCAGCAGTTCTTCCCTTCGCGAGGAGCAGCAAATGTGATACGCCGCGCGCTTATGCTCCAGAACAAAGCTCATCGCTTCCATGAAGCAATCTTCCAATCGGTCGGATCGGCCGATCTTCTCGCTCGTGCGCTTCGCTTCTGTCGCAAGCAGCTCTTTCAGTACCGCATACACGTCTTCAAAGTGGTAATAGAACGTGTTTCGGGTAATGCCGCATTCCACGACGATATCCCGGACGGTGATCTTCTCAAACGGCCTTTCTTCCAACAGGTCCAAAAACGCCCTGAGGATGGCCTTCTTTGTCAGCTGTGCCAATTCTCGTTTCGCCTCCTTTCTGCCGGTATTCGGAACCCTGCAGCCCCGTGTGCATATTATGAAAGCGCGCTCCCCGTTGCATTGGGGAGCGCAGTTTTCTGCATTTCTATTATAGCATTATTCCGCCGTATTGGGAACCTTTGCTTTGTGACGTTTTGCGCACAATATCACGCCGATGAGGAAAAGCACGACGGGAACGGCAATGCTGACGCCGATAAACAGCCCGGGGTTCGTCATTTGGATAGACGGAGTAAGAACGCTGCGCCTTTCCACATCTTCAACGCCGGTCTCGGCATCGCTTTCATGAAGCCAGCCAAGCGCTGCGGCAGCCGTAACATAGTTCGTTCCGCCGATCATCTCGTCGATCATGTCTCCCATGCACTGGCTGCTCGCCAGCCACACCACTTTGCCTGCTCCGGCCTTTTCCGAAGTGGCCGCAACGCACAGCGGGCCGATGCGGTCGCCGTCCACGTATTCGATCACGCCATCGACATAGGCGTTGGGCTTGAGGTACGCCGAATCCGACGTGGTGAGCAAGGCCTCCGGGTGATACGACGTGCCCTGCGCAATATCAATGGCATGGGCAAGGCCGATCAGCACGCGGTCCGTATCGGCAAGGCCGGGGAGGATCTCCGCCGCAAGAGAACTTTCGGAAGCAAAATCCGGCACAAGATAATAGGCATAATCGGAACCAAACATGTAGGCCATGTCGCCTTCCATCACGATACCCGGTGCGCAGACGAGCCCGACATGCTCTGTCACGCGGGACAGCTGTTCTCCGACGCCATAGCGCATATCCGTGACCAGAAAGAACGAGCCGCCGCCATCGATATACGAAATGAGCAGATCCGCTTCCGCCTCAGTAATATCGACTTGCGGCGCGTTGCAGATGATCATCGCGCAATCTTCCGGCACTGCGCTCAGTTCGGAAAGATACACCCTTTTCGTATGGCAGCCGGCTTCGGTGATCCGGTCGAGCAGTCCCGCTTCCGGAACGGCCTCGCCATGCTCCGACATCAGATAGGCGATGGGCAGATCAGCCGTGACATTTGCGATCGCCTTGTTGATCTTATCTTCGGCCACGAGATAATAGCCGGTCAGCGTCTGGTAATAATCCTGCACCTCGTATTCCATAGTGTACAGTTCGGTGTATTCAAGCGTATCGACATACTGGTTCCCCGCAACGATCAGGCTGTTTTCGGGCAGCTCTGCCGATGTGAAATACGCCACCTGATCCGCCGTGATCAGATTTGCGCTTACCCGTTCGGAAGCTGCGGCGTACCGCGCGAGCAGCTCGGTCAGGCGACTGTCCGTCGTTTCGCCGTATACGCTGTAAATATTGATATCTTGCTGCAGGCCGGCAAGCAGATCAAGCGTGGTATCCGAAAGAGTGAACACTCCGTCTTTTGTCAGATCAAAGCGCAGCGCGCCTCCCGTCAGATCAAACAGGACGCCCGATACCACGACCGCAGCCAGCAGCGCGATGCAGATCAGCATGCGCCAACCGCCCCTGCGCAGAACAGAGTTTTTCATCAGGCATCCCTCCTCTTTGCAAATGTTTCCATGCGCCAGCCCTGCGCGCACAACGAAATGAGGAACGCGATCAGCAGCGGGAAATGCACCGCGTCCGAAAGTTCCATCACGCCGATGTACAGCGAATTAAAATGCAGCTGGATGTTCACAATGCCGCACAATCCGTTCCAGAACGCCATCCCATTCGTTCCGCTCAACACAAGCAGACCGGCTGCTTCCGCAACGATGGCGACCACGAGCGCGGATACAAGGTTTTTCGTCATCTTCCAGCCAAACAGCAGCGCGATTAACGCAATACAAATCAATGCGAGCCAATAAGACACGCCCCAGCTGATCAGATACACGGCAATATCAGGCAGGAAATGGCACAGCGCCAGAAGCAGCAGCGCACAGACGGCGTTCAGCGCTGCGCTTTTCGTCAAACGAGATACATACAGCGCGCAGGCGATCACCG
>JAFQGN010000061.1 GCA_017398245.1 Clostridia bacterium
AAGCGCCCGCCGGTCGTCACCATCATGGGCCATGTCGACCACGGCAAGACTTCTCTGCTCGACTCCATCCGCAAGACCCACGTCACCTCCGGCGAGGCCGGCGGCATCACCCAGCATATCGGCGCCTATACCGCCGATATCAACGGCGAGTCCATCACCTTCCTGGACACCCCCGGCCACGAGGCGTTCACCGCCATGCGTGCCCGCGGCGCACAGGTCACCGATATCGCCATCCTGGTCGTCGCGGCGGACGACGGCGTCATGCCGCAGACCATCGAAGCCATCAACCATGCCAAGGCGGCCAACGTGCCCACCATCATCGCCATCAATAAGATCGACAAGCCCGTCGCCAACCCCGAGCGCATCAAGCAGGAGCTGACGGACTACGGCCTCGTCGCGGAAGACTGGGGCGGCGATACCATCATGGTGCCCTGCTCCGCCCATACCGGCGAAGGCGTCGACACCCTCATGGAAATGATCCTGCTGGTCGCCGAAATGGCCGACCTCAAGGCCAATCCGGACCGCAAGGCCCGCGGCTATATCGTCGAGGCCAAGCTGGATAAGGGCCGCGGCCCCGTCGCCACTGTCCTTGTCAAAAACGGCACTCTGCGCGTTGGCGATACCATCGTCGCCGGCACCGCCTATGGCCGCGTGCGCGCCATGGTGAACGACCGCGGCGAGCGCGTGAAGGAAGCCGGCCCGAGCAAGCCGGTCGAGGTCATCGGCTTTAACGATGTTCCGGACGCGGGCGATACGCTCAGCGCCGTGGACGACGATCGCCTCAGCCGTCAGGTCGCCGAGGAGCGCAAGGACAAGCTGCGCGCCGCGCTGATCAAGAGCCAGACCAAGACCAGCCTGGACGATCTGTTCGAGCAGATCTCCTCCGGCGAGGTCAAGGATCTCAACCTTATCATCAAGGCCGACGTGCAGGGCTCTGTCGAGGCCGTGCGCCAGTCTATGGAAAAGCTCACCAACGAAGAAGTGCGCGTGCACTGCATCCATGGCGGCGTCGGTGCGATCACCGAAACCGATATCATGCTCGCCAGCGCGTCCAACGCCATCATCATCGGCTTCAACGTGCGCCACGATGCCCATGTCGGCGAGATCGCCGAGCGCGAAAAGGTCGATGTGCGCCTGTACCGCATCATCTATCAGGCGATCGAAGACGTGCAGAAGGCCATGAAGGGCCTGCTCGCGCCGCAGTATAAGGAAGTCTCCCTCGGTCGCGTGACCGTCCGCCAGACCTACAAGGTCTCCGGCGTCGGCACCATCGCCGGCTCCTACGTTACCGACGGCAAGATCGTCCGCAATGCGCAGGTCCGCCTGCTGCGCGACAACGTTGTCATCTACGAGGGCAAGATCTCCTCTCTGCGCCGCTTCAAGGACGACGTGCGCGAAGTGGCCACCGGCTACGAGTGCGGCATCGGTCTGGAAAACTACAACGACGTGAAGGAAAACGACGTCATCGAATGCTTCCAGATGGAAGAGATCGAGCGCTGATCTTCGCAAAGTATACGCATGCAGGAGAGCAGGTTTTGCACTCCTGCATGTTCTCTGTCAGGGGCAATGCGCCCCGCAACCGATCAGGAGGATATCAACATGGCAAAATATGAACGCACGGACAGGGTCTCCGAAGAGGTGCGCCGCTGTCTGGATCAGATCATCCGCGAAGAAGTGCGCGACCCGCGCGTCAGCGGCACCTTCTCCATTCTGCGCGCCGATGTTACGCGCGATCTGCGCTGGTGCACGGTGTGGGTCAGCGTGCTGGAAAAGGAAAAGCGCGAAGGCCTCGTCAAGGCGCTCACCAGCGCCGCCGGCTTTATCCGCCGCGAACTGGGCCGCATGGTCAAGCTGCATTACACGCCCGAGCTCATCTTCAAGCTCGATACCAATATCGAATACGCCGCCTATGTGAACGAGCTGCTCAAGAAGGACGAGCTTTCTCACCGCACGGAGGAAAACGAGGATGCGTAATATCGCCGCATGGCTCAAAGAGCATGACGATTTCGCCATCGTGCCCCATGTCTCGCCCGATGGCGATTCCTACGGCTCCTGCCTTGCCATGGCCATGGCGCTGCAGGGCATGGGCAAGCGCGCCTTCGTCGCCGCGCCCCCCGTACCGCTCATGTACGATTTCCTGCCCGGGCAGGATCTTCTGCACACCGCCGGGGATATGCCCTTTGCGCCCAAAGCAATCGTGCATATGGACACTGCGTCGCCCGATCGCGTCTGCACGCAGTTTGATCCCGCTCTTGAATCGGCGCTGATCGACCACCACGAAACCAACCCCGGCTTTGACGACGTCCGCTGGATCGACAGCAAGGCCTCTTCCGTGGGCGAAATGCTCGTGCAGTTGCTTCACGAAATGGGCGCGCCGATCACTAAGGATATGGCCACGTGCATCTACACCGCCATTTCCACCGATACCGGCAACTTCCAGTTTGCCTCCACCACTCCGGCCAGCCTGCGCGCTGCGGCGGAGCTGATCGAATGCGGGCTGGAGATCGGCGAGGCGAGCGCGCATCTGTTCCGCAGCCGCACCCTCGCGCGCACGCAGCTTCTGGGCGAAGCGCTGCACGCCATGCAGCTGCATGCAAACGGCGCAATCGCCACGACTGTCGTCACCAAGGAAATGATGGCCCGCTGCCAGGCCGGCCATGCAGATACCGAAGGCATCGTGAATTTTCTCAACGAGATCCGCGGCGTGAAGGCTGCAGCGCTTTTGGAAGAGCGCGACGGCGAGACGAAGTGCAGCCTGCGCTCGCAGGAGCATATCGACGTAGCGCAAATCGCCCGCGCCCTCGGCGGCGGCGGGCATCGTTCCGCCGCAGGTGTGACGATCAAATCCGCGCCGCAGCAGGCGCTCACGCTCATTCTGGAAAAGATCGGAGAGGCGGTCGGCTAAATGGACGGCTTTCTGAATATTCTCAAACCGCCGGGGATGACCTCCGGCGATGTTGTGCTGTATATCAAAAAAAGGCTGCCGCGCGGAACGCGCGTCGGCCATGGCGGCACGCTCGATCCCGACGCGTGCGGCGTGCTGCCCGTGTGCGTCGGCAACGCCGTGCGCCTGTTTGATTATATCGTCGATAAGGAAAAGACCTATCTGGGCGAGATCGCTCTTGGAAAAATCACCGATACGCAGGATTCCAGCGGCAAAACTCTGGAACAGCGCGACTGGCAGGGCATAGGGCGAGCCGAGATCGAAGCCGTTCTGCCCCAGTTCACCGGCACAATTTTTCAGACCCCGCCCATGTTCTCCGCCGTGAAAAAGAACGGCAAGCGCCTGTACAAAATGGCGCGCGCCGGGCAGGAGATCGAGATCGAAAGCCGCGAGGCGAAGATCCATGCTCTGGAATACGTGAGCCAGACGGGCGAAAACACCCACCTTTTGCGTATCACCTGCGGAAAAGGAGTCTATATCCGCACGCTCCTGCACGATATCGGCCAAAAACTCGGCTGCGGCGCGCATATGTCCATGCTCATCCGCGAAAAGGCCGGCGCGTTCGATATCGGCAGCGCACGCCTCATCAGCGAGATCGCCCCGGAAACCATCCCCGGCATGCTCGAGGAAATGGACCTTCCGCTGGAGAAATACATAAAGGCCACCGTCAGCGGCGAGCACGTGCATTTTGTGAAAAACGGCAACCCGCTCAAGCCGCATTGGATGCACTACGACGCGCCGGTGCAGCCGGGCGATATCGTGCGCCTGTATATGGACGAAACTTTCGTCGGAATGGCCGAAGTACAGCTTGACAGCAGCGTCAAATTCCGCGCCATGCTCTGGACCGGCGCACAGGAATAAACCAGTACAAAAGAGGGGAGGCGGCCGCCTGTGGAAATCCTTGCAAGCGCGGCGGAATATCGCGGCACGCGCTGCGTAGTCGCCATGGGCATGTTTGACGGCATGCATATGGGCCATCGCGCGCTGATCGGCCGCGCTCGGGAAGAAGCGCTCCGGCTTGGCGCGCCGCTGGTGGTCTATACCTATGCCGAGCATCCTCTTCAGGTGCTCCGGCCCGAGATCGCCCCCAAACCGCTGACGACCGCGCAGGAAAAGGCGCAGCTTCTGCAGGAATTGGGCGCGGACGCGGTGATCATGAACCGCTTCACCCCGGAAACGGCGCGCACCCCCGCGCGGGATTTTCTGCGCGATCTGTGCAGCGCGCTGCACCCGCTGGTCATCGCCGCCGGGTTCAACCATTCCTTCGGCTATCGTGGCGAGGGCGACGCTTCGCTCCTGCGCGAAATGGCAACCGAGCTGGATTATACCGCGCTCATCCTCGAGCCTGTCGAGCTGGAAGGCGGCCCCGTCTCCTCCTCGCGCATCCGCAAACTTCTGCAAGAGGGGAGGGTCCGGGAGGCCGAACGCCTCCTCGGAAAAGGATCATGCTGAACCTGTATTTTCTGGGCACCGGCGCGGCGGACTGGCAGCAGCCCGAGCCCAGCGGCGAATTCCGCCATTATACCTCGCTTCTGATCGACGGCCGCATTCTGGTCGACTGCGCGAAGGACAATACCTTCTCCGGCCAGCCGGAAGCAGTTCTCATCACCCACAGCCACAGCGACCATTACTGTGCCGAAAGGATCGCCCAACTGCAGCCCAAAGCCGTTTGGGCGCACGAAAGCTGGGCGGACGATGCCAGGGCCGAAGGCCTGCCCGTCCGCGCGGCAAAATTCGGCGAGTGGATCGATTTGGGTAAGTGCCTTCGCGCCCTGCCGCTCCCGGCAAACCATTCCACTGCAAGGGAATATGAACAGGCCAGCGGCTACCTGTTTGAAAAGGAAGGCCTGCGCTTTCTGTACATGACCGACAGCGCGTGGATCCCGCGCAGCGCCTCGAACCTGATCGGCAAGGAGCCGCTCGACGCCATCGCGCTCGACGCCACCATCGGCCCCGAGTTTCCCGACGACTGGCGCGTTTTTGAACACACCAGCGCGGAAATGGCGGGCGTCATGGTGCGCAGCCTGCTCAAATCCGGCCGCCTCAGGCCGAACGCGCCGGTGTTCCTCACGCATATGGCGCGCACGCTCTGGCCCGGCCAGAGCGTGGCCGAACGCATGGTCGAAAAGCCGTTCGTCGTTTGCTTCGACGGCATGCAGGCCAGCCTGACGAAATGAGAGGGGAAGATCATGCCGTTTGCAGGGATCGAACAGCCGGAAACGATCGTGCTGAACGAAACATACCGTCTCCGCAAATACGACGGCTCCTATGAACAGGCGCTCGCGGGGTATCAGGACCCGGTCGTCTACCAGAACTCCGAGGGGATCTTCGATCCGGCGCGCATGCCGGATCTGGGCTACGTGCGCGGCATGTTCCGCTATCTGGATTCCGCCGGCGAGCTCTATTTCATCGAAGCGCTGGAAAACGGAGAATACGTCGCCGTGGGAGACGTCACCGCAAAGCCCGAAAACCCGCCCATCGCCATCTGGTATCCGCGCCATCGCGGCAAGGGCCTCGGCTTTCTGGCCATGCAGGCCGTTATCGAACGTCTGCGCGCCACCGGCTGCCGCCGCATCACGGGCTCCACGGTCTATACATGGAACGCCGCCTCCCTCGCGCTGCACAAAAAACTCGGCTTTTCTGTCGTAGCCCAAACCGAAAACGAATACATCCTCGAAAAAGAGCTGTAAAAAGCAGGACGCATCGCGCGATGCGTCCTGCTTTGTTTTATAGTCCCAGTTCGGAGAATACGCGCCTGCAAGAGTGCAGCAGCTCGGCATAATGCTCCGGAGCCATCCGTTCGATCCGCTCCAGCGTTTGCAGGAGCAATTCGCTCTCCGTTTTGTTTTCCCCCTCTGCGATACCGGCTTTTTCGGCCATGCGCAGTATATCCGCCCGGCAGTCAGCCCCGCGCGCATGGTGCTTGCAGTTGGCCGTCCATAGCTTGATCAAATGCGCGGTCGGGTCATTCAGAGCGGCGGCCTGCGCGCGGGTGATGGTCCGGCAGTGCGGTTCGGCATTGCAGCACAAATCCGCGATCAGGAACGGATCGCTTTCGCTCAGCGCAATGGAAACCACATACTTTTCCGGCATCAGACTTGGCGCGAAATCGTGGTACACCACGCTTATATGCCTCTGCACCAATTCGGGCAGGCGCAAAAGAAATGCGCCGTTATCGCACCCGCTAACGTCCAG
>JAFQGN010000007.1 GCA_017398245.1 Clostridia bacterium
GTACATCAGAACGTGCAGGCCCTTTTCGTTCCATCCCACGCGCGCATGTACCTCGGGCCTGTAGCCTTCATCCGGCCAAACATATTCCTTCACCTGCGCGTCGTCCAAAAGCGCGTACGGCGCGGGGATCGTCTCCGGCGTGAACACGCCGCTCAGCTGCAAACAGCCCATGCCCTCCGGCAGCTTTTTCACGATATATTCCATGCACAAGCACCTCCGTCAGTTCTTTTTCTTTTCGCCCGAAACCAAAAACGCCAGCAGGCCGCCCAAAATGCTCACGATCGCCATCAGCATGAAATTGGCCTGATACCCGGGAACAAGATTCTCGCCCGCCTTGAACGCGTCCACCACGCCGCCGGCGATCATCGGCCCAAGGAACATGCCCACGCCGTAGATCGACTGGTAAAAGCCCATGGCCGCGCTGCGGCGGGAATCCGGAATGTTTGCGATGGCGTCGGCCATGGTCATCGGCACGATCAGGCCCATGCCGCAGCCAAAGAACGCCTGCACCGCAAACAGCTGCACCGCCGTTGCCGTCTGTCCGTATAGGAAGCTCGCCGCCGCAACGATGGCAAAGCCGCCCGTCAGCAGCAGCCTGCGGCTCACCTTTTTCTCCAGTATGCCCGAAGCGCGCGCGCAGATGGTGTTCGGCACCAGGTACGCCGCCGAGAGGAACCCCAGCTGCGCCGTCGTCAGCCCGACCACGCCCTTGGCCCAGTTCACCGTAAAGCCCAGCACCGTGCCCCAGCACACAAAATGAAAAATGGTGGAAAGCGCCGTGCCGCACAGAAGGCGCCTGTCGCGCAGAACGCTCAGGAAATCGCGCACCGTCTGCCTCTCTCCCTCGGGCGGAAGGTCCTGAATCTTCATCGTCACGCAAATTCCGGCCACGCCCGCAGCCGCAGCCAGCGCGAACGCCGCCGCCTTGCCCACCTTGTCCGCCAGGAACGCGCCGAGGATCATGGCCGCCACCTGCGAACCATACTGATAGAACGAAAGGCGGCTCATGGCGTTGCCGGTATCGCCGTGGTCAAAGCAGGAAGAGTACATCACCGAATAGGTGACCCAAGTGGAAGCCGCCACGCCCGAAACGCCGCGGAAGATCAGCGCGCCCACCTGGTTGCGGCACAGCATCAGCCCCAGCGCCGCGACCACCGAAGCCGCCGCGCCCATCACCAGAAACGGCTTTCTCGTCTTTTTGATATCGCTGAGCAGCCCCAGCGGGATGCGCAGGATCATCTGCGTGAACCCATAGCTGCCCGTGATGGCGCCCACCATCACCGCGCTTGCCATCAGCTCCTCCTGCGCGTACGCCGAAAGGAACGACGGATACGTGTACACCGAAAACCACAAAAGGAACGTCGCCGCAAGCATCAGCTTTGCCGTCTTCTTTTTATCCATCTTTTCCACTTCTTTCCCTCGGAAACTCCCTTTCCCCCAGTGTACCATATCAAAGCCCAAAGGTAAAGTTCCTGCAAAGCCCTGCGGCCGATATTTTTTCCGCACTTGGCGAATACCTGTCTTTCCCGAAAATACACACTTTCGCCATTTCCCGCCTATTGACAGGGAATACCACGGAGAGTATTATAGAATACGTTTTGAAAAGTGTTTTGAAAAGTGTTTTTCTTAGGAGGATCCCTGCATGGCAACTTGCGAAACGCTGCGGAACATGAACCTGAGCCGCATGCGCGAATATATGCTGCTCAACCGCAAAGTCCGCGTGGCCGACGCCGCGCGCGACACCGGCATGAGCATTCCGACCGCAGCCAAGCTGATCGCCGATCTGGTCGAATGCGGCGAAATGAAAGAAGTGGGCTGCTGCGCGTCCACCGGCGGCCGCTGCGCCATGGTGTACGAGATCAATCCGGATTATCTTTCCTATCTCCTTTTACGCTGCGAATTTGACCAGTACCGCTATCAGCTGTGCGATTACGCTGGCGAGCTTCTGGAAAAAGGCAGCTTTGAGGCGGGAGAAAACGCGCTGGAGCAGCTCGATCATCTCATCTCCGAGATCCGCCTGCGCTACCCGAACCTGCGCGGCGTCTGCATGGGCATCAGCGCCCTCGTGTCCGACAACTGCGTGCAGCGCAGCCTGCAAAAGTCTCCGCTGCTGGGGCTGGACATGCGCGAGCATATCGAAAACATGCTCGGCGTTCCGTTTTTTATGGAAAACGATGTAAACACCGTCGCGCTGGCCTGCTGGAGGCAGAGCGGCCTGGAAAAGGGCTGCATCGTGTGCCTGTATCGCGGCGGCGTCGGTCTTGTCATCGATGGCAGGATCTGGCGCGGGCGAAACGGCCTTCCAGGCGAGATCAGCATGTTCCGCCCGCTGAAGAACGCCAACCGCTGGTCTCAGGAAAGCGACCCGTCCTTCTACAACGCGTTTACCGCCGGCGTCTATGCCGTCACGCTCGATCCGGACAGCATCGTCATCTATACCCCGGAAGGCGAAGCCCCGTGCGATCCGCTGGCCGTACACAAGCTGCTGGAAAAGCAGCTCGCGTCCGAATACGTGCCCGATATCCTCGTTTCCGCCAGCTGGAACGCCGATTACTGGCTCGGGCTCGACATGCAAATGCGCGCTCATCTGGGCATTTCCTGACCTTCACCGATACGAAAGGAGACCACCCTCCATGCGGGCAACTGAAACGCATTCCCCCGCCGTCGCAAATGCCGAAAAGAAAATGACGCAGTGGACGAAATGGTCCATGCTACGCGCGCTTGCCGCCGCCGGGCACGACGCCGAGGCTTTCCGCCCCCTTTCCACCGAATTTCTGCGCAAAAAGCTGCTCATTCGCGTCTCCAAGCGCGAGGCCCAGCACTATCTCAACAAGACCGATACCTACATCCTCAATCTCTGCGCCATCAAGCACGCCAGCGCCGATCGCTGGATCTCCGAGTGCGACGGCCAGACCGCGCAGCACAAGGGCTTCGCCCATCTGCGCGAAACCGGAGAGTGAGTTATACAGTTATGGCGGGTGGGGCCTTTCTTTGGGAAAATAAAGGCCCCTCCCGCACCCTCCCCAAAGAAACCTGTTATTTGGCTTTATAAGCCTAATCGAAAGGTTTGGCGGCAGCTATTGTCTGCGGGCACTGCCCGCCTTTTGAAAAAGCAAAGGGTTCCCCGTACCCCTCCTAAAAGAAACCTGTTATTGGGTTTTAAATATTCTATCGAAAGGTTCGGCGGCAGCAAATGTCTGCGGGCACTGCCCGCCTTTGGAAAAAGAAAGGCCCCTCCCGCACCCTCCCCAAAGAAACCATTTATCGGGGGATAATGGCCCTATCCCTGACCTCCAAAAATAAGCCTTCTTCTTTATCAAAATAAAAACACTGCCCGCCACAAGAAAAAAACTTGCGGTGGGCTTTTTTTGTCTGCAGATATACGCACTCCCCCAAATGATTTCTTTCGGGAGAGCGCGA
>JAFQGN010000062.1 GCA_017398245.1 Clostridia bacterium
GCCCTTTTCTTTTCCTAAAGAAAAGGGCTCCCCCGATAAAACCTTATTCGTTTCTCTTAGCGGTTCAGATACTCGAAGAACTCGATGCGCTCGCCGTCGGGGCCGGTGAAGAACACATTCTTCACGCCGCCGAGCAGAGTGGGCATTTCGCCGATCTTCTCGGGGATCTCCACGCCCTTGGCGCGCAGTTCGGCGCACAGCTCTTCGATGCCGGTCACTTCCACGGCGATGTGATCCACCTGTCCGGCGGTGCGGGGCTGATAATCCTTGATCTCGACCAGCTCGAGCAGGCAGGTGCCGATATTGCAGAAGGTCAGGTTGTTGTGCACATCGGTCACAGTGAAGCCCAGCTTATCGCGGTAGAACTCCACAGAAGCGTTCATGTCCTTTACAAAAATGCCGATATGGGCCAGTCCGGTGATCTTTCCGCTCATTGCTCAGCAGCTCCTTTGTATCGTTTTTTCCATATATACCCGCAGTCGGCGGGCTCTGCATGCATTATAGCACGCCCGGCACGCCCCTGTAAACGCATAATGCGGCCCGCGGCCATAGAAAACGCGCGCTGCATCTGGCTTTCTTAACGAAAAAACGGTATACTGTGTGCAGGCCGGTATCCGCGTTGCGGAACCGGACAGGCGCCCCGGTTTTCCCCTACATTTCGACGGATATCCGCCAAAGGAATCCGAACGGAGGAATGAAAAATGCATAGTAAGATCCGCAATATGACCCTGACCGCCGTGTTCATCGCGCTGGTGCTGCTGCTTGGCCTTACGCCCGTAGGCCTCATCCCGCTGGGCTTTGTGAACGTGACCATCCTTTGCGTACCGGTGATCGTCGGAACGATCCTCATGGGGCTGAAGACCGGCCTCGTGCTGGGCGCCATCTTTGGCGGCGTGAGTGCGCTGAGCGCCTTTGGCATCTATGGCACGCCCTCGGCTCTGGCCGGCGCGCTGGTAGCGGCGAACCCGTTCCTCGCGCTCGTCATGTGCTTTGCGCCCCGCCTGCTTGTGCCGACGGTCGCCTATGCGGTCTATAAAGCCGTTTCCCGCGGAAAGAGCGCAAGTGCAAAGGCTGTACCCGCAGCTGCAGTTGCCGGTTCGCTCACGAATACGGTGTTCTATCTCGGGCTCATGCTGCTGTTCTATATCCTCTGCGGGATCGAATCCGAAAAGGTCCTCGCGCTCATCGGCGGCACCGGGCTGATCGCAGGCTCGGCCGAAGCCGTCGTCGCCGCCGTCATCTCCACCCCGGTCCTGGCCGCACTTTGGAAGGTCCAAAGGCGCGGTTAAACGTATGACCAACCCGCACAAAGCTCTCGCGTGCATCCGCACGCCGGTCCGAATACACCAAAGGAGTCTGTTCAATCATGCTGCTCACGCTTGATATCGGCAATACCAACATCAAAACCGCTCTGTTTGACGGCGAGGAAATGGTCAACTACTGGCGCATTTCCACCAGCCGGAACACGACTTCCGACGAATACGGCATCATGCTGATGAACCTGTTCCAGCACCAGGGCCGCAGCGTGGAAGACGTCGATGGCATCATGATCTCCTCTGTCGTCCCGCAGGTGAATTTCACCATCGAGCACATGTGCCGCAATTATTTCAAGAAGAACCCCATCTTCATCGGCCCCGGCATCAAGACCGGCATCAACATCCGCTACGATAACCCGCGCGAGCTGGGCGGCGACCGCATCGCCAACGCCGTTGCGGCCTACACGCTCTATGGCGGCCCCTGCATCACCATCGATTTCGGCACCGCCACCACCTTCGGCGTCATTTCCGAAAAGGGCGAGTTCCTTGGCGGCGCCATCTGCCCCGGCCTGAAGCTGAGCTCCTCCGCCCTTGTCGAGACCGCCTCCAAGCTGCCCCGGTTCGAGCTGGTGCGCCCGGACAGCGTCATCGGTAAAAACACCATCACCAATATGCAAAGCGGCATGGTGTTCGGCCATGTGGGCCAGGTGGATTATCTCGTGCGCCGCATGAAGGAAGAGCTCGGCGCGCCGAATGCCAAGGTCATCGCCACGGGCGGCATGGCCGCGCTCATCGCCCAGGAGACCGATGTGATCGACGTGCGCGACGGCCAGCTCACGCTCAAGGGCCTGCGCATCATCTACGAAAAGAACGCTCAGCAGGGCTGAGAAAGAATTTTTCAGGAGGTACACACCATGATCACCAGGAAAGCTGACCATCCGGTAGACGTCCGCACCAACATGAGGGGCGGCAACGGCGACGTGCATCTGGCCGCGCTCATGCCCCAGCTGCCCAACAAGACCCGCCTGTTCTCCACCATCACCCTCGCTCCCGGCTGCTCCATCGGCGTGCACGAGCACACCGGCGAGACCGAGCTGTTCTACTTCGCCTCCGGCAGCGGCCGCGTCTATGACGACGGCGAGTATTACGATGTACAGGCCGGCGACGCCATGTCCACCGGTTCCGGCCACAGCCACGGCGTGGAAAACACCGGCAGCGAAGATCTTGTCCTCGTCGCCGTGATCATCCTCGACTAAGGTAAATATTCTTACAGAACACAAAGAGAAGCAGCTTATGCGCAAACATAAGCTGCTTCTCTTTTCTTATGCGCACTCCGGCCAATGCACCCTACCGCGCACGAGCCGCTCCCTATCCCCTCCGCCCCTGTTCGCCTTTGTACCAAGGCCGATCCGCAGCACCTTTTGCCAAATCGACAGAATTTCCGTAATAGGAAGCCCGGCCCAAACAGAATGTTTTGTCGGTCTTTTTCCTTTCCTCGTAAAAGGAGCAGCCCTCGCCTCCGCTCTGGGCTGCTTCCTATTCTCACAATACCAACTCTAATTGAGGGGTGCAGGGGGAATCATCCCCCCTGCCGAGGGCCCGGAGCGAGCAGCCCCGGCGTACTCCCTTTGCCGCCCAAACATAGCCCGGCCCAAACGGTACGTTTTGCCGGGCTTTTCCTTTTCCCACAACAGAATCTACATCCCCATATTGAGGATTCTTAAGGGAATCATTCCCTTAAGCAGGGGCGTGGGGACAGAGTCCCCACCGTTCTCTCTGTTCCACCTCCGGCTCCCAAAC
>JAFQGN010000063.1 GCA_017398245.1 Clostridia bacterium
CTTTTCGAAGGGACGCGGTGGTACCCTTTTTTTCCGAAGACAGGCTGTGGCCGCCGGCTTTTGCTACCAAATCCATCGTTTAATTCAGCTGCCCCTAAATCGGTTTCTTTTTCGGAGAGCGCGAGAACCCTTTTTCTTTTCCCAAAGAAAAAGGGTTCTCGCAAATCGCTCTATAAACTTTGTTACCCCAGCAGTTTTTCGAAAGCGGCCCTGGCCTCTGTAAGCGCGGCATCTACGTCGAAGAGCGGGAAAGCGCCCTCGCGATAGACGAAGCGGCCGTCGACCATAGTCATGCGCACGTTGAGCCCCTGCGCCGCAAACACGACGGCGGAAGGCACATCGAACACGGGCATCAGGTTTTCAGCTTGCGCATCGAACACGATGAGATCGGCAAGATAGCCTTCCTTGAGCAGACCGACCTGTTCAAACCCGCAGGCCAGAGCGCCGCCGCGCGTCGCCATGGAAAGCGATGCGTTTGCGTTCATGGCGGAAGCATCGCGGTGCACAGCCTTCTGCAGAAGGCTCGCAAGGCGCAGATCGGCGATCATGTCCAGACCGTTGTTGCTGGCCGCGCCGTCCGTACCCAGCGAAAGGCGCACGCCCTTTTCCAGCATTTTGACCACCGGCGCGACGCCACTACCCAGCTTGCAGTTGCTGGCCGGGTTATGGGAGACATATACGCCGTGCTCGGCGAGGATATCGATCTCCTCGTCGTCCACCCATACGCAGTGCGCGGCTACGCAATGGCGGCTGAACATGCCCATTTCCCTGAGCAGACGCACAGGCGTGAGCCCGTTGTGGCGTTCGCGGCAGGCCTGCACCTCGTATTCGGTCTCGCTGGCGTGGGTGTGCAAAATGGCGTTCAGCCTGTTTGCCGTATCCACACACTTTTTGTACAGATCCTCGCTCACTCCGTATTCGGCATAAGGGGTGATGGCGACCTGAATGCGGCCTTCGGCCTTGCCGTGCCAGTTTTCAAACAGCTCGATATTGCTCTCGAGCCGGTCTTCGGAAACGACCCCGCGCCCGAGCAGCGCGCGCATACCCGTATCGCGCACGGCTTTGGCCGTGGCGTCCATGAACATGTACATATCGTTGAAGCAGACGCAGCCGCGGCGCAGCATTTCCATGCAGGCGGTCATGCTGCCCGCATAGACGATCTCGTCGTTCAGTCGGTCTTCGATCGGGTTGACGACGCCCAGCCAGTCCATCAGCGGTTTGTCGCTGCCCGCGCCGCGCATGAGGTTCATGAACGCGTGGCAGTGGGAATTGTACAGGGCAGGCATCACGATGCCGCCCTTGGCGTCGATCGTTTCATCGGCTGCAAACGCAGGCGCGCAGGCCGCATCGCCCGCATAGACGATGCGATTGCCGTCCGTAAGCACACAGCCGTTTTTATACTCGACCTCGCCCGTCCACAGGCGGGCGTTTTTGATACAGGTTTTCACGCTTTACACCCCCGAGGAATGCAGATAGCGGTACTGCTCGTCGGACAGGGTATCGATCGCGCAGCCCATGGCCTCGATCTTCATGCGCGCGCAGGCCATGTCGATATCCTGCGGAACTTCCTGCACGTCCTTGGCAAGGGTCGCGGCGTTCTTGACAAGATATTCGGCCGAGAGCGCCTGCAGCGCGAAGCTGATATCCATGATCTCGGCGGGGTGTCCGTCGCCCGCGGCCAGATTGACCAGTCGGCCTTCGGCCAGCAGGCAGATCTCCTTGCCGTTGGGAAGAACGAACGCCTCGAGATTCTTGTGGGAGGTGCGGCTTGAGACGCAGTTTTTGCGAAGGCCCGCCACGTCCACTTCCACATCGAAATGGCCCGCGTTGCACATGATCGCGCCGTGCTTCATGGTCAGCATGTGTTCCCAGGTGATGACGTCGCGGCAGCCGGTGACAGTGACGAAGAAATCGCCGACTTTAGCGGCTTCGGCCATGGGCATGACGGAGAAACCGTCCATGGCGGCTTCAACAGCGCGCACGGGGTCGACTTCGGTCACGACGACCTTGGCGCCGAGGCCCTTCGCGCGCATGGCGACGCCCTTGCCGCACCAGCCGTAGCCGGCAACGACCACGGTGGAGGAGGCCACGATCAGGTTCGTGGTGCGGTTGATGCCGTCCCAAACGGACTGGCCGGTGCCGTAGCGGTTATCGAACATGTACTTCATCTGTGCGTCGTTCACGCACACCATAGGGAAGTTCAGCTTGCCTTCGGCAGCACGCGCACGCAGACGGTGCACGCCGGTAGTGGTCTCTTCGCAGCCGCCGATCACGCACTCGGCGTACTCGGGCTTCGTTTCGTGCAGCGCGTGCACAAGGTCGCCGCCGTCATCGATGACCACATGCGGCTTGCAGGCGAGGGTGGCGAGGATGTGCTGCTCGTATTCCTCGTCCGTCGCCGCGTGCCAAGCGCAAACGCGCGGGCCCTGAGAGGCGAGGCCGGCGGCCACGTCATCCTGCGTAGAGAGCGGGTTGGATCCGGTTACGTGCACTTCCGCGCCGCCTTCCTGCAGAAGCAGAGCAAGGCGGGCCGTTTTGGCTTCCAGATGGATGGACATCGCAACGCGCAGGCCAGCAAAGGGTTTTTCCTTGCGGAAGCGCTCCTCCAGCATGTTCAGAAGCGGCATGCGGCCGCGCACCCAGTTGATCTTGTCCATGCCCGCAGAGGCGAGCGACGGGTCTCTGAGGATATTTTCCATAGCCTGTATATCTCCCTTCGGAATGCTTCCGTTCAAATTTCCTGATATAGCATCGCCACGGCCTGCGCCGAAATGCCGAGGCCTTCGCCTTCAAAGCCGAGCTTTTCCGTGGTGGTGGCCTTCACGCTCACATCGGCAAGCGGGACGCCGAGCGCGCGCGCCACATTTTTGCGCATCTGCGCATTATAGGGCAGGAGTTTGGGCCTCTGTGCCACGATGGTCACATCCACATTGCCCACGCGCATGCCGTTTTCCCGAAGCTTTTCGACCACGGCTTCCAGCAGTTTTACAGAATCCGCTCCCTTATAGGCCGGATCGTTATCCGGGAACAGCCGGCCGATATCGCCCATGGCCGCCGCGCCGAGCATGGCGTCCATCAGCGCGTGCAGGGCGACATCTGCATCGCTGTGGCCGAGCAGGCCCTTTTCATAGGGGATATCCACGCCGCAGAGGATCAGCTTTCGCCCTTCGACCAGCCTGTGCACGTCGTAGCCCGTGCCGATGCGCATTTTCTGCATATCTCTCTCCGCCTGTATAAAATCCTCTTTCGAGGTCAGCTTTTTGTTCTTTTCCGCGCCTTCCGCCGTGACCAAACGCACGGGGCCGATATGCCTTTCGTACAGAGAGGCGTCGTCCGTCGCGCTCTCGCCCGCCGCAAACGCCGTTTCATATGCGCGCACGATCTCGCTGCGGCGGAAGGTCTGCGGGGTCTGCACGGCGCGCAGCATGGCCCTGTCCGGCGTAGCTACCGCGAGGCCGTTTTCGTCCACCTGCTTGATGGTATCCACCACCGGCGTTGCGATGACGCCTGAGCCGAATTCCCGCGCGCTGTCGATCGTCGCGCGGATGACCTGCGGCGTGACGAACGGCCTTGCACCGTCGTGTACCGCCACAATTTCGGCCTCTTCCGGCACCAGCTGCAGCCCGTTCCAGACCGATTCCGCGCGACTCGCGCCGCCCTTGGCAAGTGCGCGAACAAGCGGACAGCGCCCTTCGCTCTCCGCAATGCGTTCATATTCATCCAATTCGTGCTCCGCCAGCACCAGAACGATGCCGTGCACTTCGCCGCTTTGCTCGAGAGCGCGCAGCGTGCGCGTCAGAACCGTCGTCCCGCCGATTTTCCGGAACACTTTGTTTCCCGCAAACCCAGCGCGCGTGCCCCGGCCCGCGGCGACGACCACTGCCCAGACCATCAGTCTGCAATGGCGCGGTACATCTCCGCCGCCTGCGCCTTCATGGCATGTTCGGAAACACTGAGCACTTCGTACCTGGTCAGCCTTTCGCCAAAGCGGATGGCGATGATATCGCCCACCTTCACTTCGGTGCCGGGCTTGGCTTCTTTTCCGTTGATGGAAACATGGCCGGTATCGCAGGCGTCGTTGGCAACCGACCTGCGCTTGATGATGCGGCTGACCTTGAGATATTTATCGAGGCGCATAGAGGAAGACCCGCCGTTCGCGCGAACGGCGGGCTCTCCAGCCCCGGATTTTCCGCGGCTCACTTTACGGCGTCCTTAAAGCCCTTGCCGGCCTTGAAGACAGGGGCCTTGCTGGCGGCGATCTCGATGGATTCGCCGGTAGCGGGGTTGCGGCCGATATGCGCGGCGCGCTCCTTGAGCTCGAAGGTGCCGAAGCCAACGATGGTCACCTTTTCGCCCTTGGAAACTTCTTCGGTCACGGCGGCGACGAACGCGTCCAGCGCATCGCCGGCCTGCTTGCGGGTCAAACCGGTCTTTTCTGCGACAACGGCAGTCAGAGCAGCCTTATTCATGTGTTTTTCCTCCTTGAAGATATTGATCCGTATCTGCATTCCGCGCCCGGAAAGCGCGGCTTCCGGATGTCTGTTTTGCGGGCCGAACACAGGCCCGATATCAGTATACCACAGCTTTCGGGCAAATCCCGTCCATGTGGAAAATTTAGCAATCTGTTATCCTTCTCTTTATGCTCCCGTCCCGTTTTTGCTTATTTTCCGCCGTTTTTGGCCTTTTCCTCGGCCTTGACTTCGTCCCAGACGACGTCCATTTCGGCGATATTCATCTCTTCCAGCAATTTTCCGGACGCGAGGATCTTTTTCTCCATGGCGGTGAAGCGGCGGATGAACTTTTCTGTCGCCTTCTCCAGCGCGCGCTCGGGCTCTACCTTGAATTTGACGGCGGCATCGGCAATGGCAAAGAGCAGGTCTCCCATTTCCATTTCCGCCGCATCGCTGCCGGGCTCTTCCGCCTGCAGCTCGTCGATCTCGCTGCGCACATGGTTCAGGCTGCCGGCGATATCTTCGGCGCAGAAGCCCACGGCGCAGGCCCTTTTGGCCACCTTGCGCGCCCTTGTCAGCGCGGGAAGGGCCTTTGCGACAGCCGTCATGCTGTCCGCGGTGGTCTCCTGGCCCTTTTCGGCCATTTTTACCTGCTGCCACAGCTCCAGCACCTCTTCGGCATTCGAGGCCTTCATTTCGCCGAACACATGCACATGGCGGCTGATCAGCTTTTTGCAAATGCCCGTTGCCACGTCCACCATGTCGAACTCGCCGCATTCCCAGCCGATGCGCGCATGGAACGCCACCTGCAAAAGCACATCGCCCAGCTCTTCCACCAGCGCGGTCAGATCGTCGTTATCCAGCGCGTCGGCCACCTCGTAGGCCTCCTCCAGCAGATCCTGCCGGATGGAGGCGTGCGTCTGCTCCCTGTCCCAAGGGCAGCCGTCCGGCGCGCGCAGGCGCGCGAGCACCTGCATCAGCTGCGTAAGGCCGAAGCGATCCAGCTGCATGATATCGCGCACCGGCGCAATGGCAAAGGACAGCCTGTGGTCGTAGGCTTCCTCCGGCATGCGGTCCATATCGCACAGCGGCATTTTTTCGATCCCGCCGGGCAGCAGCGCGATGATTTCCATATCCTCCGGATAGACTTCCGAAATCTTCAGCTTGCATTCGCCGGCCAGCGCCTTGGAATCCACCTCGCGCA
>JAFQGN010000064.1 GCA_017398245.1 Clostridia bacterium
CTGCAGTACACCTCCGCCGCAAGCGAAGGTCTGGGCGTCCGCGGCCTGTATAGCGGCAAAATGGGCGTGAGCTCCACCGAAGTGTACGATGAAGAATCCATCGATCAGCTGATCGAAAACGCCCTCGAGGCCGCCAAGCTCATTGAAAACGAGGACGAGCAGTTCATCTATGCGGGCGACAAGGAATACCCCGCCGTCCAGCTCTACAGCGAAGAGCTGGAGCAGGTGACCGCCGCCCGGAAGATCGCCCTTGCCAAGGAGATCGAAAAGGCCGTCTACGCCCAGAGCGACAAGGTCGTGCAGACTGAAGCCGCCGAGGTCGTGACCATGAACGCCTCCTGCCGCATCGTCAACACCAAGGGGTTGGACGTCTCCTATCGCAGCAACACCGCCGCGGCCTATGCCGTGCCGGTCGTGATGGACGAGGGCAAGGCCTCCTCCGGCATGGGCATCAAATCCGGCCAGGATTTTGAAAAGCTCGCCTCGCAGAAGGACGAAATGGCCGCCGAAGCCGTGAAGGAAGCGCTTGATTTCCTGCACGCCGAGTCCGTTCCCTCCGGCGAATACGCCATCCTGCTGCGCAATGACGCCGCCGGCTCGGTTCTTCGCACCTTCTCCGGCATTTTCAACGCCGAAAACGCGCAAAAGGGCCTCTCTCTTCTCAAGGGCCGCGAGGGCGAGACCATCGCCGCCTCCTGCCTGAGCATTATCGATGATCCGCTGCGCGACGGCAGCCTCGCTTCCTCTCCCTTTGACGATGAAGGCGTGGCTACCTACACCAAATCCATCGTGGAAAACGGCGTGCTCAAGACCCTTCTGCACAACCTGAAAACCGCCAACAAGCAGGGCGTGAAGTCCACCGGCAACGCCAGCCGCGCCGGCTACAGCGCGCCCGTGGGCGTCTCTCCCAGCAATTTCTACATCCAGCCCGGCGAGCGCACCATGGAAGAAATGGCCGCCGCCATCGGCGAGGGCCTGCTCATCACCGATCTGCAGGGCCTGCACGCCGGCGCGAACGGCATTTCGGGCGATTTCTCGCTCGGCGCCAAGGGCTACCGCATCGAAGGCGGCAAGATCGGCGCGCCGGTCGAGCAGATCACCGTTGCGGGCAATTTCTTCAAGGTGCTCGAAAACATCGTCGAGGTCGGCTCCGACCTGCGCTTTGGCATGCCCGGCGGCACCGTCATGGGCGCACCCTCTCTGTGGATCAAGTCCCTCGCCGTCGCCGGCAAGTAACGCAGGCGCGGGGAGGGGGGATACGCCGGGGACTCTGTCCCCGGGCCCCTGCCAAGGGGAATGATTCCCCTTGGAACCCTCTGTATGGGAACATGATTTCTAATGGGAAAAAGAAGAGGCCGGCTGCACTTACAGTGCGGGCCGGCCTTTTTCTGTGGATTTCTTCTTTCTATGTTTTGTTCGGCGGCAGCAAACGTCAGCTGCCACCGACCGCCCGGCGGCAGCATATGATAGTCGGTTCTACTGACCGGCTATGCTTACAGCATGGCCGACCTTTCGCCATGGATTTATTCTTTCGTTCTGTTCGGCGGCAGCAAACGTCAGCGGGCACTGCCCGCCCGGCCCAAACGGTACGTTTTGCCGGGCATCTCATCCCAACGATAGAATCAAGCCCCCCTAATTGAGGGATCCAAGGGGAATCATTCCCCTTGGCAGGGGTTTGGGGACAGAGTCCCCAACGTCTCTCCGTCGCCGAATCATGGCCCCAACGTTAGTTTTTGGTACATCGACCGGGAACGATTGCATAAAAAGCGCGCGTGGCTTATAATGTTGCAGGTATGCAGTGCGTGAAAATATGCGCTGCCATCGCAAAAATCCGCAAGCCATTTGCATAAAACAGGAGGAACCTTCCGTGTCCGAAAACAGAAGAACGCCCGTCCAGCCCGGCGCGCGCCCCGCGCAGCCCAGGCCGGCAGGAACCCGTCCCCAGAGCACTGCCGCCCGTCCGCAGACCGGCTATGCCCAGCGCCCGCCGCAGCAGCGCCCCGCGCAGAGCGGCCAGCGTCCGCCCCAGTCCGGCCAGAGGCCGCCCGTCCGCCGCAAAAAGAAGCGCCGTGCAACCGGTCGCTTCTATGCGCTGATTGCCGTGCTAGTCGTGCTTATCGTGGGCCTGTGTGTGCTCATCCCGCGCCTTGGCGGAAACGACGCGCCGCAGTATGCCGACAACGCCGAGACCCCCGCCCCGCAGACTGTGCAGCAGCAGACCGCGCAGGAGCAGACAGGCGAAGCGCAGCAGGCCGCCGCGCCTACCTATAACATCACCACGCTGAATACGAGCAATCTGGCCGTGAACGAAAAGCTCAACGGCACATGGCGTTCCATCCTGCTCATCGGCACCGACGCTCGCCTCTGGGACGATATGAAGCACACCGATACCATGATCATCGTGTGCTATAACACCCAGAACGGCGCCATCCGCATGATCTCCGTCATGCGCGATGCGTTCGTCAATATTCCTGAAAAGGGCAATGTGCGCATCAACACCGTTTCCACCTATGCGGGCATGGAAGGCCTGATCCGCACGCTCAACCAGAACCTCGGCCTGAACATCACCGAATATGCCCTGGTCGATTTTGCCGGCTTCCGCAACGTGATCGATATCCTCGGCGGCATCGAAGTGGACATCACCGAGGTTGAAATGCAATACATCAACTCCGGCCTCATCGAACAGGTGAACCTGCTCGTGCCTAAGGGCGGCCGCGACAGCGCTCTTGCCGCCAATACTCTCGAAACCTACGGCCCGGATACGCACCTTTCCGGCCTGCAGGCGCTGGCCTACGCCCGCATCCGTAAATCGGACAGCGATTATAAGCGCACCGAGAGGCAGCGCACCGTTATCATGGAAGCGGCTGAAAAGGCCATCGAGACCGTGAACGTGGTGCAGATGAGCCAGATCGCTTCCACTATGCTGCAGCATGTCGAAACCAATATGCAGCTCACCTCCATCATCCAGCTCGGCCTGCAGGTCATCCAGAACGGGCTGGACGACATGGAAGAGACGCGCGTGCCTGTGAACGACAGCTTCAAGGGCGAAACGCGCAACAATATCTGGGCCATGTACGATGTGGACTGGGAAACCAACAAGCGCGAAGTCGAACGCCTGCTGTACGGCTATTGATCCCTATATTTGACAATTTGCGAGGGGCC
>JAFQGN010000065.1 GCA_017398245.1 Clostridia bacterium
CTCCCCTGGGCGGTGATCGGCGCGGCGATCGCCGAATGGCTGGGCGCCTCGCAGGGCCTCGGCTATTTCAGCAAGCGCATGATGACCAAGCTGGACGGCTCGGCTGTGTTCGCGGCAGTCCTGCTGCTGAGCGTCCTTGCGCTGATCGGGCTGAGCCTTATCAAATGGCTCGACCGCAAGTGGATCGTCTGGCGCAGCGAAGTTAGAAGCCGAAACGGCAGAAAAAGATTGCGCTTTATGCGGAACCGGATGTATAATACCCATACAGGGGAGCTTGTGCATGCAGGCTGAGAGGAAGTAATCGAACTTCGACCCTTTGACCTGATGCGGGTAATGCCGCCGTAGGAAGAAAAGCAAATGCTTTTTACGGAGTATCGCCCAATCGGGCGGTACTCCTTTTTGATGATACAAGAATAGCGATCCGCCGAAAGCGGATGCGCGTGTCGGGAGGTTGGATACCCAAAGGGTATCCAAGCCGCAAAGTGGCCGTAAGGCGAGCACGCCGACATTCTGAATTACATACTGGGGAGCTTGCAGACAGGCTGAGAGGAAGGTGTGCCCTTCGACCCATAAACCTGATTTGGATAATGCCAACGTAGGGAAACAGTTTTGAACAAGCGTTCCCGGCGTCGGGAACGCTTGTTTTCTTGGAGGAAATATGCTTGCGGAAATCGTGATCCAAAACCGGCGGTGCAGCCCGCTCATCCATTGCATCAACAACCATGTAACGTCGAACGACTGCGCAAATATTCTTCTGGCCTGCGGCGGCTCGGCCATCATGGCGGACGACCCGGACGAGGCTGCCCAGATCACCTCCATTTGCGACGGCCTTGTCCTGAATCTGGGCACGCCCTCGCCGCGCAAGCTGGAGGCCATGCTCTTAGCGGGGAAAGAGGCTAACCGCCTCGGGCATCCCGTCGTTTTCGATCCCGTGGGCGCCGGCAGCTCTGCCATGCGGACAAACGCATGCCGGGAGCTTCTTGCGTTTGTCCGCTTGGCCGCCATCCGGGCAAACGCCTCGGAGATCGCCGCTCTGACCTGCGGAACGGTCTCCGGCCGCGGCGTGGACGCTGATCTGCACGAAGCGGGGCCCGATGCGGCCGCCGAAAACGCTAAACGCATTTCGCAGGATACGGGCGCGGTAGTCGTCGTTACGGGAGATACCGATATCGTCACAGACGGGAAGGAGCTCTTTCGCGTCCATAACGGCCACCCCATGATGCGCACGGTCAAGGGCGCCGGCTGTCAGCTTTCCGCACTCATGGGAGCCTATGTCGCTTCGAACCCGGACGATCCCCTGCGCGCGGCGCTGGCGGCGGCCTGCGCGATGGGGCTGAGCGGAGAGATCGCCCATAAACGGCTTGGCCCTCTGGACGGCAATGCCAGCTACCGGAACTATATCATCGATGCGATCTTCCGTCTCTCCCCGGAGAATCTGGAAAAAGGAGCAAAATATGAAACGGATGAATGAAATGCTGCGCCTGTACGCGGTCACGGACCGCAGCTGGCTGCGCGGACGCACATTGCCCGAACAGGTCGAGCAGGCGCTGATCGGCGGCGCGACGATGGTGCAGCTGCGGGAAAAGGAACTGGACGAGGACGAATTTTTGCGCGAGGCGGTCGGTCTGGCAAAGCTCTGCCACCGCTACGGCGTGCCGCTTTTGATCAACGACAATGTGGATATCGCCCGCCGCAGCGGCGCAGACGGCGTGCACGTCGGTCAGGGCGATATGGACGCAGCCATCGTGCGCAGCATCCTTGGCCCGGATATGATCATCGGCGTAACGGCAAAGACGGTTGAGCAGGCCGTTCGCGCGCAGGAATCCGGCGCGGATTATCTGGGCAGCGGCGCGGTGTTCGGTTCATCCACAAAGCTGAACGCGAAGCCGATGGATAGGGACATCCTCAGATCGATCTGCCACGCCGTTTCGATCCCGGTTGCGGCCATCGGCGGTATCAACCGGAGCAATATTTCGCAGCTTGCCGGCACGGGCATCGCCGGCGTTGCCGTTGTATCCGGTATTTTTGCGGCGGAAGATATCGAGGCGGAATGCCGCCGTCTGCGCCGCATTGCGGATGAGATCGCAGCGAAAAAATAAAGGATCAAGCCGCGCGCTGCGGACGGGACCGCAGAAAAACGACGGATCAAGCCGCGCGCTGCAGATGAGATCTCAGCGAAAAACGACTCAGCATGCCATTGGCATTTGAGATTCTTTTGTGAAAGGAGGGCTTGCGGACACTGCTCGGATGAGCCCGTCGGAGGGGGAGCGCCCTGCGATGCGAAAACAGCGATGGGAAGCCGTGTTCCGGCGTGAGAGGAGACCAGTAAGTCTCGACCGCCCGGCAGATCCGCCCGGATCATGCCGTTCCCGGGAGGGAGGCTGTTTTGGTGTTTTGCCGCCCTCGCATATTTGGACAGGGGGGATACAAGCGCCCCGGCGGCGTGTTTTGTCCCTTCGCACAATTCCACAGGGGGCATAGTCCGGGGCTGAGCGCCCGGAAGACATCCTTGCCGCCCTGTACATTGCACACAGGAGGTATCTCAAATGAAACGCAATCAAACCATGCGCCTGACTGTTGCAGGCATTCTCGTCGCCGTTGCCGTCGTCGGCAGCCTCTTCTCCTTTCCGGTTTTCGGCAGCAAATGCTCGCCGGTGCAGCATATGGTCAATGTCCTCTGCGGCGTTCTTCTCGGCCCGTGGTATGCCTTCGGGGCGGGCTTTCTTGCCGCGCTGATCCGCAATCTCCTCGGTCTTGGCAGCCTTCTGGCGTTTCCGGGCAGCATGTGCGGGTCTCTGCTCTGCGGGCTGATCTGGAAATTCAGTAAAAAACTCCTGCCCGCTCTGGCCGGAGAAGTGTTCGGCACCGGCGTCATCGGCGGGCTGCTGGCCTATCCCATCGCCGTTGCGTTCATGGGCGTTTCGGCCGCGAGCGTCGGCTTTTACGCCTATGTCGTTCCGTTCCTCATTTCCACCGTTGCGGGCTCGCTGATCGCAGGCGCGATCGTCTTTGCCCTGCAGAAGAACGGCGCGCTGGAAACCATGACCCGCAAGCTCGGCTGAACAATATGCTCCCGGCGCGCTGCAGCTGCCGGGAGCACACCTCTCCCACAACAAAAACAGAAAGGCCGGTCCGAATGATCCGGGGAGCGATTTTTGATTTTGACGGAACGCTGTTTGATTCCATGTTCATCTGGGATACCGCCGGAGAGACTTATCTTCGTTCCATCGGCAAAGAGCCCGAGGAGAACCTGCACAGCGTCCTCAAGCCCATGAGCCTGTACCAGTCCGCCGTGTATCTCAAGGAGCGCTATGCTCTCGCACTGTCTACGGAACAGATCATGCACGGCGTCAACCGAACCGTTGAGCATTTCTACTTTCATACAGTGCAGCCCAAGCCGGGCGCAGCGCAGCTGCTTGAAGAACTTGCCGCACGGGGCGTGCGTATGTGCATCGCAACGGCGACGGACCGCTATCAGGTGGAAGCGGCGCTCTATCGCTGCGGGCTGAGGCATTTCTTTTCGGAGATCTTCACCTGCACGCAGGTCGGCAGCGGAAAAGACCGGCCTCAGATCTTCCGCATGGCCATGGAGCATCTTGGCACAGACCGCATAAGCACGATCGTTTTCGAGGATGCATGGCATGCCGTCCGCACTGCAAAGGAAGACGGCTTCCTCGTCGCCGCGGTGTACGATCCGCACGAGAGCATGCAAGAGGGCATCCGCAGTTCGGCAGACATATATCTTCCGGATTATTCCGATCTGGCTCCGCTTTGCAGTCTGCTTCGCGCAGAATGAGGGAAACGATACACATATAGAAAAGGAGCGCGCAGGATGAAAAAGAAAACGGTTTTGACCATTGCCGGCAGCGATTGCAGCGGCGGCGCGGGCATACAGGCCGATCTGAAAACCATGACCATGAACGGGGTCTATGCCATGAGCGCCGTCACAGCGCTCACGGCGCAGAACACCACCGGCGTTCGGGCCATTCAGGAATCCACGCCCGAATTCCTCGCCCAGCAGATCGACGCCGTGTTCGAGGACATTTTCCCGGACGCGGTCAAGATCGGCATGGTCTCCTCTGGCGAACTGATCCGCGTGATCGCGGACAGGCTGAAGTTTTACAAGGCGGGGAACATCGTTGTGGATCCCGTCATGGTGGCGACCAGCGGCTCGGCTCTGCTGAAAACAGACGCCGTACAGACGCTGGTGGATGAGCTTTTGCCGCTGTCCACTCTCGTCACGCCCAACATTCCGGAGGCGCAGGCGCTCTCCGGAATGTCCATTGCAAACAAGAACGATATGATCGCAGCCGCGAAGAGAATAGGAGAGGAATGCCACTGCGCCGTGCTGCTCAAGGGCGGCCACAGTATCAACGATGCCAACGATCTTCTGTACGCGGGCGGAGAAACCATTTGGTTCACCGGCAAGCGCATCGACAACCCCAACACCCATGGCACCGGCTGCACGCTCTCCAGCGCCATCGCGGCCAATCTCGCCAAAGGCTTCAGCCTTGCCGAATCCGTTAGCAGGGCCAAAGGCTATATCTCCGGCGCGCTTGCAGCCATGCTGGACCTGGGCAATGGCTCCGGCCCGATGGATCATGCGTTCTGTCTGACCGGCGTTTTTGCAAAGGAGGCGCAAGGAATATGATCGAAAATCGGACGTGCGTCATCGTCGGCGGGGCCGATATCGAAAATTACGAATACATCCGAAAGAAAATATCCGCGCAAGACTATATCATCTTCTGCGACAGCGGCCTCAGACACATGGAAAAACTGCGCGCAAAGCCCGGTCTGATCGTCGGCGATTTCGATTCGCACGAAAACCCGCATCTTGCTGTGGAGACTATCGTCCTTCCCTGCGAAAAGGACGATACGGATACGGTCTATGCGGTGAAGGAAGCCGTAAAGCGCGGGTTTGAATCGTTCCTGCTCGTCGGCGTCGTCGGCGGTAGACTCGATCATACCCTCGGCAACGTATCCATCCTGCTCTATCTCGAATCCATCGGGAAAAAGGCCGTCCTGATCGACGACTACTCGGAAATGGAGATCGTTTCATCCTCGCCCACGCAGATCGGCGGTGAATACGCCTTTTTCTCCCTTCTGAACATCTCCGGCTGCGCAAAGGGCGTGTCCATTCAAAACGCCAAGTATCCGCTGACGGACGCCGAGATCACCAGCGAATACCAATACGGCGTCAGCAACGAGGTACTCCCGGGCAGAACCGCCGTCGTTTCCGTGCGCGAGGGCAAACTTCTGCTGATCAAAGTGCGCAATGACGCATAGCTTTTCCCGGTATACCGGCTGCTTTGAACAAGGCGTAGGGCATGGTCGGGTGCGGTTTTCCCATTGCCGCGCCTGTCACACTGAAACCGTAATTGTATGCGTATCCGCCGCATCAGCCGCCCAAGCGCGCAGATGCTGGCACGATACCTGCGTGTTTGTATGCTCTGCGAAAAGATCGCGACGGATGCATATCGGCCGGAGCAGGCGCGCTTTACAGAAAATACAGGCGTTGTTTTTGTTTGTAATCGGGGGTACATATTGCCGCCTTAACCTCGGAAAAGTTCAAAATGGTTTCCGTTTTTACCCGTAATTCGATCAATTTTGCGGCAAAAAATAGAGTTACCATCCTCTTCGATGCAATAATGCAAAGGAGAGGTTTTTTATGCTTACCCGAACGCGAACGCTGTCTGTTTTGTGCGCAGCCGCACTGCTGGTCATGCTCGTGCTGCAGTTCGTCCCCTACTGGAATTTTGCGACGGAGGCAGGAGATGCCTCCTGTTCCATCAATGGCTATGTCTGGTTCCCGCGCCAGCATGAGGATCTGACCGCGTATCTGCAAAGCCAGCTCGGCGCAGATTTTACGGTGGATCGCGTGTATGCCATACCGGCGATCCAGCTCATCACCGGCGCGCTCGGCATTGCCTTTGCGCTGCTCAAGCCCGCGTTGCCCGTAGGCGAGATCTGCGCGTGCGCGTGCGGCGTCGCCGGGCTCTGGGGCTATCTTACGAACCCGGCCCTGCGTCTGGGCGGCGGCTGGGCGCTGCACCTGCTCGTCAGCGCGCTCGTGCTCGTCGCCGGCGTGTTGTCCATCATATCTTATTTTAAGGGCGCAGAATAAGGGAACAAGGGAAGGGTAGAGATGAAGGAAGTCAAAAAGCCGCGCAAGCCGCTTGTCACGTTTTACCTCATCGCGCTTGGCGTGATGCTGCTGGTGAACATGCTGCTTTTGCCGAAAATGCTGGAATCGACCATCACGGAAGTGGATTACGGCACGTTCCTCAAGGATCTGGACGCAGGTAACATCCGCCTTGTGCAGGTGGAAAGCGAGTACATCTATTACGATATGGGCACAGAGGATGAGCACGACTTGTACTGCACCCTTGTCTTCAACGATCCGAACCTCGTCGACAGGCTGTATGCCGCCGGCTGCGCGTTCGGTCAGGTGCAGCCCAAGCAGGCCTCGCCGCTCTGGTCGCTCATCGGCAGCTTCGTCCTGCCCATGGTGTTTTTCCTGCTCATGGGCCAGCTGCTGAGCAGAATGATGATGAAAAAGAGCGGCACAGGCGGCTTTGGCGGCCCGGCAATGCAGTTCGGCAAATCCAACGCAAAGGTGTACGTCCCCTCCACCACCTCCATCAAGTTTGACGATGTGGCGGGCGAGGAGGAAGCCAAGGAAGCGCTGCAGGAGATCGTCGACTTTCTGCACAACCCGGAAAAGAACAAAAAGATCGGCGCGAAAATGCCCAAGGGCGCGCTGCTGGTCGGCCCTCCCGGCACGGGCAAGACCATGCTGGCCAAGGCCGTAGCGGGCGAGGCGAACGTTCCGTTCTTCTCCATTTCCGGTTCGGAATTTGTGGAAATGTTCGTCGGCATGGGCGCCGCAAAGGTGCGCGATCTGTTCAAGCAGGCCAATGAAAAGGCGCCCTGCATCGTGTTTATTGATGAGATCGACACCATCGGCAAACAGCGCGATACCGGCAGCGGCATGGGCGGCAACGACGCGCGCGAGCAGACGCTCAACCAGCTGCTCACGGAAATGGACGGCTTCGACGCGGGCAAGGGCGTCGTCATCCTCGCGGCGACGAACCGGCCTGAATCGCTCGATCCGGCCCTTTTGCGCCCCGGCCGCTTTGACAGGCGCGTGCCGGTGGAGCTGCCGGATCTGAACGGCAGGCAGGCCATTTTGCAGGTGCATGCGAAAAAAGTGCTTCTGGCCGACGGGATCGATCTGGGCGCGATCGCCAGGGCGACCTCCGGTGCTTCCGGCGCAGAACTGGCCAATATCATCAATGAAGCCGCGCTGCGCGCCGTGCGCATGGGCAGGGAAGAGGTCTGCCAGTCCGATCTGGAGGAGAGCGTGGAAGTCGTCATCGCGGGGTATCAGAAGAAGAACAAGGTGCTCTCCGACAAGGAGAAGCTGGTCGTCGCCTATCATGAGATCGGCCATGCGCTCGTCGCCGCGCTGCAGACGCATTCCGCGCCCGTGACGAAGATCACCATCGTGCCGCGCACGAGCGGCGCGCTCGGCTATACGATGCAGGTGGACGAGGGCGAGCGCAATCTGATGGACCGAACGGAAATTCTGAACAAGATCGCCACCTACACCGGCGGCCGCGCGGCGGAAGAGCTGGTGTTCGGCGAGATCACAACCGGCGCGGCAAACGATATCGAACAGGCCACAAAGCTCTCCCGCGCCATGATCGCGCGCTACGGCATGAGCGATGCGATCGGCATGGTCGCGCTGGAAACGGTTTCCAACCGCTATCTTGGCGGCGACGCCTCTCTGGCCTGCTCCGACGTCACCGCCGCGCAGATCGACCGGATGGTCGTGGAAGCGGTGAAGGGGCAGTACGCCCGGGCAAAGGAGCTGCTCTCGAACAATATGACTAAGCTGCATGAGATCGCCCGCCGTCTCTATGAAAAGGAGACCATCACCGGCGAGGAATTCATGCAGATCCTCGGCTTATAAGCTCCCTGACAAAGGGCCCGTCGGCAAACGGGCCCTTTGTGCGTTGGTTTGCATACAGCGTTCCTGTATACAGGGTACAGGGCCAAACCGTGCGGGATCTGTCGCGCCGGTATCGGCTCCACAAAGGTCAGAATGGCGTTCGTTGACGGGGCGGGGCGCATGCCGCCGTCGCCGGACGAACGCGCAGGCAGCGCTGAAGGAGCCGACCGATATCATGACAAGATCCCCGGCTGTCTGGGCGAACATGCAGGCGGCGCTGAAGGAGCGGCTGAAGGGCGCGGCGCAAAATACCCCGGCTGCCGCCTTGCTAAAGCAGCCATCCGGCCTCTGCCCATGGCCCTGAAAACCTGCGCGGTTATCGCTGCAGAGCCGCCCGGGCGCAAGCTTCAAATTGCCGGCCTGCCCTATACGTGCTATAATCATTGCAGCCTATAGATGGAGGACGCGCGAATGCCTTTTTCAATATTGCTGGTCGAGGATGATACCGTGCTGCGCGGCGGGCTTTGCGAGCTGTTCGAACGCGAGGGATATGCGGTCGAGGCAGCCGCATCCGCAAGCGAAGCGCGGGTGAAATACGGCCCGGCGATCGATCTGATCGTGCTGGATGTGACCTTGCCGGATGGCGACGGCGTCTCCCTGTGCCGCCGGTGGCGCGGCGAGGGCGTGCAGCAGCCCATCCTCTTCCTCACGGCAAAGGATGAAGAGTTTGATATTGTCCGCGGTCTGGACGCCGGCGGCAACGATTATGTCACCAAACCCTTCCGCATGCAGGAGCTTCTCTCCCGCATCCGCGCCCAGCTGAGAGCCTCGTCTGCGCAGCAGGTCGTCCGCGGCGCGCTGGAGATTGATCAGGCGCGCATGCAGGTGAAAAAAGACGGCGAAGATCTGCTTCTGACGCTCACCGAATACAAGATCCTTATGGCGCTCGTAAAACGCGGCACAGTCGTAACGCGAGATATGCTTCTGGAGGCGCTCTGGGACGAGGGCGGCAAGTTTGTGGACGACAATACGCTTTCGGTGCATGTCAGCCGGCTCAAAAATAAAATCGGCGCGCAGCATATCCGCACCGTTCGGGGAGTGGGGTATCAATGGAACGATTGATCCTGCCGCTTGCCGTTGCGCTCGGCCTTGCGGCGGCCGTCTTTGCCGCTCTGTATTTCGTGCAGAAAAGGCGCATCGCCCGTCTGGCCGCGCGCATCGAGGATTTTCTTGTCACCGGAAGGGATCCTCTTGAGTATTCCGTGCGAGAGGACAGCTTCGCTCCCCTGCACAACGCGGCTGCCGAGCTGGAAAACAGGATCCTGCTTTCGCGCGAACAGGTGCGGGACGAACTGAAGCGAACTTCGACTTTGACTGCCGATATTTCGCACCAGCTCAAAACGCCGCTCGCCTCGCTCAAGCTCTTTTGCGAGCTGGACGAGGGCGCGCATATGGAAGCGCAGCTGGGCCAGATCGAGCGGATGGAGCGGCTGATCTATTCGCTTTTGCGGCTGGAACGCCTGTGCGCAGACGGATACGATTTTGTATTTGCCGAGCATGAGATCGGGCCGATCGTGCGCGAGGCATGGGAAAGCCTCAGCCCGGTGTGGCCGGGCAGAAAAATCGAAATCGAAGGATCGGCCCGTATCCGGTGCGATGCAAAGTGGCTGGGCGAGGCGTTTTTGAACCTTCTGAAAAATGCCTGCGAGCATACGGACGAGGGCGGCTGCATCCGCGTCTGTCTGGAAACGACGCAGACCACCTTCTATGCAACTGTTGAAGACGACGGAGGCGGCGTTTTGCGCAAGGATCTTCCGCATCTGTTTGAACGGTTCTATCGCGCGGGGAAGAAGGAGACCGGCGGCGCGGGCATCGGCCTTTCGATCGTGCGCGAGATCGTCCGGCGGCATCACGGAGATATCCGCGCGGAAAACACGGCATGCGGGCTGAAAATCACCATCAGCATGCCTGTCATGAATCTGGTCAGAACGTAAGGGGGAAACGGATATGCTGGAAAGGATCCCGACGGCAGAGGAAATGAGCGCGCTGCTTGGCGGCAGTCTGTTTGCCCTCTGGCAGAGCATCACTGCGGCGATCGATGAAAAATACGAAATGGACCGCCTCTGGGATAAAGGATATCGGGAATGGATCTATGAATATAAGTACCGCCGCGGCGGCAAAACGCTCGTCACGCTCTATGCCAAAGAGCAGACCATCGGCCTGCAGATCATCTTCGGCAAGGACGAACGGGCCAAGGTCGAGGCGAACCGGGGCGCTCTTTCGCCTGCGGTCCTGCGCGCCTACGATGAAGCGTATGTATATCATGACGGGAAATGGGTCATGTTCTTTCCGAAGGACGATTCCATGCTCGAAGATCTTCTGAAGCTCATGGCGCTGAAACGGCGGCCGAACAGAAAATAACGCATGCGGAAAAAACTCTCTCCTGAGATGGGTTTGACGAACAAACGGGCATCCGGCAATGTGCCGGATGCCCGTTTGCTTCAGTATTTGAATAAACGCATTCCCGGAAAGGCTTTATGTCTGATCCGGATAATCGAAAAACTGGCCCTTGTAGAAATTTTCATTTCCCAGCGGCGTTGCTGTCAGCCTGAAAATCACGCATCCGTCCGGGCATACAACCGTTTTGGAGTATTTACTGTCGCCGCCAAGGTTTTCAAGATCTCCTCCGCTTCTGATAGCTTCCATCAAGGGGAACAACAGCAGCATTGTTTTTGAGCAGATTCCATATCCGTCCTGATTGACAGGGCAGCCATACGTGCATGTATAACGATCGCCGATCTCTTCGCCATTGCGGCAATATCTCTCGGTATGATCCCCGTGCACAAATCCGGTCACTTCAATGCTGAATGCATATTCCTCATCGTACCACTTCTTCATAGTTCCTCCTGAACGGCGTCGGCCTTACTTTAACGACATGACATATATCTGACAAGGGTTTTCCTTGCCCCAGAGCTCCTCGATCACTTCAAACTCCGCAAACCCCAAAGACAGGTAAAAGCGGTTGGTGATGTCGTAATCTTCGTAGACGCCCATCTTCACAGTCTTGACCTGCATGAAGGAATAACCTTCCTCTGCGGCGGACTTTTTGGCTGCGTTAAACATGGCTCTCCCCAAACCATTCCTGTGGTACTCTTTGAGAACACCCATAACTGCAAGTTCCACAGTCTGGCGGCCTGTTTCCTTCAGGCAGAGGAATCCAACGTAATCGCCTTTTTCCTTTGCGGCAAAAAACATCCACTCGGAACACTCGCGGATATATTGCTCTCTGCTCTCATCAACCTCAAACCAATCGTGAAGGTTTTCGAGAACTCTTCTTGCGATGGTCCTTTTCAGAGCGGCATCGCCGATTCTTTCAACCATTCTCTGTAACTCCTTTCATCAACGGCCTGCGGGTGCATGAGCATCCGGAATCTGGCACAGCATAACGAATTCATATTTATCGCTTTGATTCTATCATAACTCTGTATGATAAGCAAACCATGCGATCCCTCAGGCTCTGCTGTTGGGTCGTTTCGCCGGATAACGCATCGCAAACGCGATGCGAAGAAAGCCCCTTCCTTTCCCTCCCTCTCTTGTGCGAGAAAGGGGTTTTCTTTTCCTGTCTTAAGATTTCGTAAGGTGATCGTCAC